>NZ_JBFLAB010000046.1:0-35176 GCF_040742695.1 Microbulbifer discodermiae
CGCTACTTGGCGGAGTTTCAATATCGTTTTAACCGCAGGTTCGACCTGTGTGCACTTATTCCCAGGCTTGTCTACGTTTCTCTCCGGACGCCGCCAATGCCAGAAAGATTACTGAAGCTCGGCTTAGCTTAGGTGGTAATTAGGTAAATCGATGGGGTGGGAGAGTAATATGAGGCTATTTGGCTGCCTTGTTTTCTTTAATTTCGGTTTAATCGGTTTTTTTGTTTCACCCATTGTTGTTGCTCAGGGCTCGATTGATGCAGAGACCCTGCAAAGGATGAAGGAGTTAAAAGAAAAATATCAACTGCCGTCTGTTTCTGTTGCAGTAGGCTTGGTAGAAGAGATTGTTTTTGCCGAGGCAATTGGATTCTCCGATATTGAAAAAAACCGCCCGGCGACCCGTGAAACCCAATACTCTGTGGGCAGTCTGGCAAAGCCAATGACGGGAATTGCATTGGCCAGGCTTATGGATTCCGGACAAGTGGATCTACAGGCTCCAGTAAGTAAGTATGTTAAGCAGCCTGAATATACGCAGCAATTCTCGGTCCGCGAGCTTGCCGCCCATATTGCCGGGGTTCCCCATAATACCGCTGAGCGCCATACGGCCGAATTCGTTGATATAAAGGATCACAAAAGCCCCTTTGATGCATTCTATGTTTTCGATTCACATCCCCTGCTTTTTCCCCCTGGCACTGACTATGGATACTCGTCCAATGGATATATTTTATTGTCCGCTGTGATTGAGTCCGCAGCGGATATGAATTACGTGAACTTCCTGCAATCCTCCTTGTGGGATGAACTTGGGATGAAGAGCACTGAGCTGGATACTTTTCTCGCCGGCAGGGAGCATGAGGCATCCTATTACCAGGCAATAAAGCCTGATGGTAATTTTGCCATTTCTCCGGTCAACCGGGACAGGAGTTTTCTTTTTGGCGGAGGCGGATTTATTTCAACACCCAGTGATTTGATCAGGCTTTCCAGGGCGACTTTCCTCGAGGATTTCCTGTCGGATGACGCCCGGCTCGCAATGGCCACCCCGGCCAGGCTTAGGAATGGTGAAATCAATTCTGATCGATACTCCCTCGGCTGGCGGGTTGCGGCTATCCGGCTGACAGAAGATGCAAAGGAGGAGTGGCTGGCTTTGCACCATGGCGGAGTTACAGATAAGGCATCGACAGCCTACCTGCTGGTTGTTCCGGAGTGTAAGGCTTCCATAGCCTTTGCGACAAATTATATTCCTGAAAAATTTTGGCGGATGCGGGGCGATATGGCGAAAGTCCTGAGGGGGTATATTAATGAGGAGCAGTGCCGAAGAAGCTTTAAAGCATCGTAAACTTGTGTTTTACGGTTTTGTGATGAGATGCTGGGGGAATTGCTGTTACTCTTCCAGTCTTCAGCTGCGCCGATAGAAGCCGTTAGCTTTAAGTGTGATCGACAATTGATTTCGATACCTCCGGATTCACCTCCGGAGGTATCGCTGTTTGCATTAGTGATTTAAATTACAGCCGAATCCAGGCGTCCTGCCAGTTGCTTCCAGTGCCGGGTGCATAGTGATAAGGGCTGTTGATGTTACACCAGCCTCCGTGGGGAAAGGGGCGGCATCGGTAGCGATTGCCGTCTGTTCCAAGGACGATGGTCTGTCCGACCACATAATTGCCTATGCCCTGGGGGTAGACATAGTCGTAATCGTCACCGCCGCCAGAGGGGACATTGTGGCGGATGTTTATGGTGGCTGAATCGCTGAGGCTGCCATCGCTGACGGTTACCCCAACGGTTACTGTCTGGCTCTGAGTGGGCGCACCCAGGTTAAGGGTAGTTGAAACACCACTATCGTTGCTGAGGCTGACAAGGTTTCCGGAAACCAGGTTCCAGGTGTAACTTAGCGGGTCACCGTCCGGATCACTGGAGCCTGCGGCGGATATGATGACGGTGCCGGCCCCTTCCACCGTGATCGACGAGGCTTCGATGCTGGCCCGCGGTGACTGGTTGCTATTGCCGTCAAAAAGCTGGATATCAATTTCGTGGCTCAGGCTCTGACTGGCTGTGGTGTAAATGCGGTTGGCGCTGGCGGAACGGGTTGGATTTATCTGTCCATTGTTGGGGTCCAGCACACCGATGCGGGCATACTGGGACTGACTGTTGACACTCTGGGCAAAGGCGTAGGCCCAATCCGCTGCGCTGTTGGCGCCGTCCAGTACTGTATGTTGCACACTTTCCACGTCATTGCCGGATTGGTTGAACAGTCTCAGGGTGACGGTGCTGTTTGCGGTGAGATTCGTCTGCGCTGTGAGTGCGCCTTCATCGGTCCAGTTGCTGCCGCCGCCGCTATCTCCCAAAACCACGTCCGTGCAGGTATAGAAGGCTTCAGCACTATCGGAGCGCTGCCAGGTGGTGTAGATAATATGCTTGCCGGTGACCGGGGGAAGCGGACAATTGAGAATATAGAGGTTGTCAGTACTCAAAGGGACATTTCCAAGTCGGCAAAACTCAAACAGGTCGCTCCATTTCAAGGGTGCGCTCGGGATATAACCCTGACGGGTGACATAAAACACCCAGTCCCGGGTGGCATGGGGCGCTGTGCCTTTAAACTTAAAATCAAAGGTTCCATCGGCTTTGGGGGCAATGGGGGTCGCCTCCCAGTCACTGCGAGCCAGATCGAGACCGGCAAATTTGACCTGGCCGCCGGCGCACAGGGTGCCGTCCGGCACAACGTCGCGATGGTTGCCGTTAGCGGAGCCCTGGTTGATTCCATTCCAATCGTAGAATGCCTGTGAGCCGGCGACGGCTTGTGCCGCCGCGCAGGCGGGGTCTGTTGGGTTTTCCGGGTTGTTAAGGTAGCAGTTATAAACGCGGCTCTCCGGTACCACCATACTGCCGTGGGCAAGGGCCTCCACTGGCGCGAGCGTCAAATATGCCGGTAGTGATAGTGTGGTCAGGGACAAAAAAAGATGTTTTCGCATAAAAACCCCAATAGGTTGTTTATTTTGATTGTCGTTTGTAAAAATTTTTGAACGGCCAGCCTGCCTTTTATTTTTGTCCTGAGAATCAACCAGGTTTTTCCAAGTTCGGTTGAAATAGAAAAGCCGAAAAGACAGCGCTGTCGCTCGCGATTGATACTACTGAAGAGGCGGAGTGGCATTAGTGACTGGTTTGGCGTATCCAGGTTTGGCGCCTACTTCTTCTTTAAATTAAATACTGGCGCACGGCTCAATGGAGGAGGAGTTGGCAAACAGTGAAAAATCGCTTTTGCTAATTTTCGCGATACTTCAAATTTATCCCGCAAAATAAACCCAGGGTGGGCAAAGGTGGTCCGGCTTGAGGTTCGGGCTTCATTTTATTCAGCTTTTCGCCGGATTTCGGACCTTCAGGGCGACAATTCTGAGTGCAGATATGGCGGCAACCTACAAAGACTTTGTGCGAAAATCTATCACTCGATACTTAGCAGGTTGTTGAAAAAGGCATCCTGCCTGTTTCAAAACACGAAAAGCGAAAAATGTGAATTTCACTTTTCTCCCAAAATCAACGACTTAGACGTCGTCGATTTTGCCGGAACATCCATATTCCGGTACCAGGCGTCGAAATTCTGCGAATTTCAACAGCCTGTTAGAGGGAAGCCCGGACGGAAATTTAAACGGGTTTACGCAAAAGGTGTGCCCCAGGCTAGTGTTGGGGAAAGCAGGGGAGAGCTTTTTCAACAAACTGCCAGGGGTTTAAACGGTCGGGAGTGGCCCCGGCCACTTGTTTTTAGCGGTTCAATACCCAAATGCCTGAAGCTGCTTAAATTGCTTCATAGGCACTGAGTGGGGCTTGCGCCCGGTGAGGGGGAATCCTTGTACCTGTTGATGGGGCAACTTGTCTGGTTGCCCCATCAATAATTTCGCTACAGTGTGTCTCCCGGCTATTTTTACAGGGTGCTGTCCGGTTGATTTTCCGGCCTGGCGTCCATAAAAGCCGGTATTTGGGCACAGGCTTGCTGGATACTGTTGATAGCCGGGTAATCCGCAATATCCAACCCGAATCTCTCGGCACTGTAGATTTGCGGAATAAGGCAACACTCCAAGAGCCCTGGCTGCTCGCCCGCGGCGAAGGGGGCGGGGGAGAGCTGTTGTTCCAGGGCCGAAAATCCGGCGTGAATCCAGTGGCGGATCCACTGGAGTTTGTCTTCCTCGCTGATGTCCAGTTCGCTTTGCAGGTATTTCAGCACGCGCAAATTGTGCAATGGCTGGATATCGCAGGCGATGCCGTAGGCCAGGGCGCGAATTCGGGTGCGCTGGAGGGGCTCCCCTGGTAACAGGGCGGGGATTGGATGTTGTTCGTCCAGCCATTCCAGTATCGCCAGGGACTGGGTCAGTACCTCGCCGCCTGCTACCAGGGCCGGTACCAGTCCCTGGGGGTTCAATTCGCAATAGTTGCTTTGACGCTGCTCCCCCTTCAGCAGGTTGACCGGGAGATAGTCGTAGGACAGGCCCTTCAGATTGAGCCCGATACGTACTCTATAACTGGCGGAAGAGCGGAAGTAGCCGTGAAGTTCCATGGTTTATCTTCTCCCCTGGCGGCGGTGTGACCCGGCGCGAGCCCGAACAGTGGTTCAGGGCGGTCAGCACTGCGCACAAAAAATGCGTGTTGTTGGGTTTTCGATAACAAAAATGGCGCTCGGAGTCGTATAATACGCCCTCGATTTTTCTGCAGGCCGGCGCCTGTTCGGGATAAAGTCCCTGCCACTTTGTTGTTGCAGTGGTTACAATTGAAACCAATTTTAGCTACATTTGTAATCCTACACAACCAGTGGAATGCGGGTGCGAGAGTAATGACCAGTGACAAATCGGTGACCGACAGCCCAGTGCGAACTGATGGCCTGCACCTGGAGAATTTCCTGCCTTATCGCCTCTCAGTGTTATCGAACCGGGTGAGCAACGCCATTGCCCAGGCCTATGGGACCCGTTTTCGGCTTACGATCCCGGCGTGGCGGGTAATGGCGATCCTGGGCCGTTTCCCGGACCTGTCTGCCGCTGAACTGGTTGAGCAGACGGCTATGGATAAGGTGGCCATCAGTCGGGCCGTGTCCACTTTGTTGTCCAACGACTACATCACGCGCAGCGAGGATCCCGCCGACCGGCGCCGGCAGGTGCTCAACCTGTCACAACTCGGGCGCCAGGTTTACGGGCAGATTGTCCCTCTGGCCCAAGGCTACGAGAATGACCTTATGTCATCGCTGAGCGCGGAGGAGCGCCACCAGCTGGACGGAATTATTGACAAGCTGATGGACCGCGCCCAGGCATGGGCGGATCGCGGTCTGATCGATTAATGGAATCATGTGAATTGCAGGAGTTTTCCATGTTCAAACAGCTGAGTAGCCTTTCACCGGATCCGATTCTGGGCCTCCTGGCCAGTTATCGAGCGGATGAGAATCCCCACAAGATTGATCTCGGTGTCGGTGTATACAAGGATGAGTCCGGCCATACCGGCGTGCTGCAGGCAGTAAAAGAGGCGGAAACCCGTCTGTTGCAGAGCGAGGAGACCAAAGCCTATATAGGCCCGGCGGGCACAGTGGGTTTTAACCGGGCGATGCAGGAATTGATTCTGGGTGCCGATCACCCGGCACTGGCGGCTAATCGGGTGCGTTCGGCGCAGACGCCGGGTGGTTGCGGAGCCCTGCGGGTGCTGGCGGAGTTTGTCAATCGCGCCGAGCCCGCTGCCACTATCTGGGTCAGTGACCCTACCTGGGCAAACCATGTACCGCTGCTGGGCAACGCCGGCCTGCAGATCAAGACTTATCCCTATTATGATCGCGCCAGCAGCAGTCTCAGATTCGAATCCATGGTGGAGGCGCTGAGTGAGGTGGGCCGGGGCGATCTGGTGCTGTTGCACGCCTGCTGCCACAATCCCTGTGGCGCGGACCTGAGCCGTGACCAGTGGCGTCAGCTGGCGCAAATGGCCCAGAAGCAGGGGTTCACCCCCTTTATCGACATGGCCTACCAGGGGTTTGGCGAGGGCCTGGCAGACGATGCCTGGGGCCTGCGGCTGATGGCAGAATCGGTTGATGAGATGTTGGTGGCTGCATCCTGCTCCAAGAACTTTGGCCTCTACCGCGAGCGCGTGGGATTGGCGATGGTTGTGTACGGCGATGCTGCGTCGGCGGACAGGGGCCAGAGCCAGTTGTTGAATGTGGTGCGCGGCAACTACTCCATGCCGCCGTCACACGGCGCCGCCATTGTGGAATCCATCCTCTCGGATGCCGGGCTCAGGGCCAACTGGGAGGAGGAGCTGACCGAGATGCGCGAGCGGATCAATGGCCTGCGCCTGGGCCTGGTGGAAAATCTCGCAGCCGCTGGAGCTTCCGGTGATTTCAGCTTTATTCAGCGCCAGAAGGGTATGTTCTCATTCCTTGGAATTACCCCTGAGCAGGTACAGCGATTGCAGCAGGAGTACTCGATCTACATGGTGGATTCCAGCCGTATCAGTATTGCGGGACTCAGTCAGTCCAATATGGAATACTTTTGCAGGGCTGTGGCCTCCATACTGTGAGCGGACTGCGCAATCCGGTGCCGCCTACCCGCGATATCGACGTTAGTACCCATTGGAATTTGAGGTGAAGTTTCCCGTGCCCCGATCCCTATCCGAGAGCTGGACCCCCGATAGCTGGCGCAAGCTTGCGGCTCTGCAGCAACCAGTCTATACGGCGCCCCAACGGGTTGCCGAAGTCACTGACCAGCTGTCCGGCTATCCACCCCTGGTATTTGCTGCGGAAGCGCGGGAACTCCGGCGCCAGCTGCGCGACGTGGCCGAGGGCAGGGCTTTTTTGTTGCAGGGTGGCGACTGCGCCGAGTCCTTTGCCGACTTCAATGCGGGCCGGATACGGGATACCTTCAAAGTGCTGCTGCAGATGGCAGTGGTGCTCACTTTTGCCGGAAATCTGCCTGTGGTGAAGGTCGCGCGCATGGCTGGTCAGTATGCCAAGCCGCGCTCTGCGGATACCGAGACGATTGATGGCGTAGAGCTTCCCAGCTACCGCGGCGACATCATCAACGGAATAGGTTTCAATCCCAGGGACCGGCAACCGGATCCGGACCGAATGCTGGTCGCCTATAACCAGTCCGCTGCGACCCTGAACCTTTTGCGTGCCTTTGCGCAGGGGGGACTCGCGGATCTGCACCAGGTCCACGGCTGGAATCTCAGCTTTCTGCAAAACAATCCCCAGCGGGAACGATATGCCCAGCTGGCCGAGCGGCTGCAGGAGGCGCTGGAGTTTATGGCCGTCTGTGGTGTGACTTCGGCCAATACGCCGGCGATTCGCGAAACCGTACTCTACACCTCCCATGAGGCGCTGCTGCTTGACTATGAACAGGCGCTGACCCGTATCGATAGCCTTACCGACAAGTGGTATGACTGCTCCGCCCATATGCTGTGGATCGGTGAACGCACACGCCAACTGGATGGGGCGCATGTGGAGTTCCTGTCCGGTGTCTGGAATCCCATCGGTGTCAAGGTAGGACCGGGGATGCAGACCGATAAGCTGTTGAGGCTGATTGACAAGCTGAATCCGGACAATGAAGCGGGGCGGTTGACTCTGATCACCCGTATGGGGGCGGACACCATTGGCAAGCGGTTGCCGTCATTGCTGCGGGCGGTGCAGAGGGAGGGACGGGCGGTGGTCTGGAGCACGGATCCCATGCACGGTAACACCGTTAAGGCCAGCAGCGGCTACAAGACCCGGGATTTTGACAAGGTCCTGCGCGAAATTCGCGACTTTTTTGCCGTGCATAATGCAGAGGGCAGTCACCCTGGTGGTATCCATCTGGAGATGACCGGGGAGCATGTCACCGAGTGCACCGGAGGTGCCTGGAAAATTTCTGAGGCGGATCTGGCCAGTTGCTACCGTACCCAGTGCGATCCCCGTCTGAATGCGGACCAGGTGCTGGAGCTGGCATTTTGCGTTGCCGAGTGGCTGCGCGACGGACGCGCTGCCTGACCCGTTCCCTGTGTTGCACTCCGGTTAAATAAGCGCCTGCCTGCTGTGCTTTGGGAGCTGCCGAAAGCGGATGTATCAACAAGAATCCCGGTAAAACACGGCAGGAGGAGCACCACCTTGGTGGGCTCCTCTGCAATCGAAAGTCTACAGCTTAGGGATGGGTAAACTGTAGACGGGCCTTCTGGAATCTCAGCAGGCTTGTCGCCGCATCAAAGCGCACTCGAACCAGGTAGTAACAGCTCTGTGTGTCGATCGGCCGGTTCGGTATAACGACAACTGCAGAACCGTTGGCAGTATCAAAGCTGGTGCTGGTGGCTACTGTGGTAAAAGTGACGGCACCTCCGCCAAATGACGGCTGGCACACCTCAAACAGGAAAATCCCCATGGCCGAATTTGGGTCATTGTCGGACCACCACCACCTGAAAAACTGCAGCACGCCCCCATTGGGTAGGTCCTCAACCTGGGCATCGGCAAAGCGCTCCGTACCGAGGCGGCTGAGTTCCAGGCTGTTTCCCGCGGAGAACTGCCACTGGGTGCCCGTGGAGTCCACCCGGCCGAAGAACTCTTTCGCCGAAACCGGAGAATAGTCGGTACTGCCGGAGGGAAACAATTCCGGTTGAACACTGGGGCTGCCGCTAGACCAAAGTCCGGCATCCATACTGTCCGCGTTGTTGCTCAGCTCAATGCCGGCCGCCATATAAACCTTGTCCATATCCCTTGCAAAGCCCATAGCCTCCAGTAGGTCCGGATCTGTAATAAGAACGTCATCACTTGCTGCCAGTGCTGCCGGGGTGGAAAAGTGGAAGCCCAGGATGAAGGCGCAACCAAACGACAGGGTTTTAAGGCGCTTGAACATATATAAATCCTCCGTGATCGGTATTTATAAATTGACCCGCTTCGCCTGGGGCTGCAAGCCCGAGGACAGTGGCTGTCCCTGGCGAGCTTCGGATCTGATTTGGCGATAGAAACAATTACCGGCGGAATGCAAGCAAAATACTTTCTATTTATTGCGATAGAACTTATCGCTGCCTGGTCAATGACATCCGGGTGAAGAGCCTTTATTACATAGCCGATGAATTTATTAGCTGTTCAACCTTAATCATAGAATCAGGCTGCCCGAATCCGACCGCCGTATACCGCAATTGCTCATTAGCATGGCGCGGTGGGAGTGTCAAACCAATCGGGAGGTGAAAAATAGATGGGGTAAATGCTTTATGCGGCAAGAGGCGTTGCCAAAAACTACACCGCATCGAGAAGTGATCAGCCGGTACAGCTTGTGTGTTTGGCGAAAAAAAGCGGGTGATATTCGAGTCTTCGCACATGGTAGATAAAGGAGAGCTTCTCTGGCCACAGGGGGTTAAATAGTTAGCCGCTGGGGTACTAAAGCAGGGAGGGGCTCAGGAAACCGGGGCTATGGTTTCGAATTGATGCCAGGGAAAGAAACTTAGCTGAGTCGGCTGTTAGATGCCTCTCGGCCGCCGACAAGTTAGCCATTTTTGGCTTGTGCCTCCCAACCAGGGCCGTGCAGGGCTCTGTTTAGTCTGGCAATTGGCGTCAAGTCTAATGCGCTTTTGATTCATCTGCCGCCTTGCGCCCCGGAATGAGTGACTGTTTTGGGGTCGCAGTTCAGCGAGAGATGAAAAAGCAGATTAAAAAGAATACACTTAAAAAGCCGTTATCATCATAGATTTATGATTCAGTGTATATTCTTTGACCAGGTTGATCAGTTGAGTCGAAGAGTGGGGAATTCGTCGCGTGGGCAACTCCAGCTGTCCCGCAACCCGGGGCCAATGCCTGCGGAATTGAGACAAAATTGAACAGTCCGGTTACACTCCGGCGGTTCAGAACGAGAAAACTATGAAAAAAAGGAGAGTACTGATGCGTCAACCATTGATCGCTTTATCCATAGCCGCCCTCGTGGCCACGGGGAGCGGTTTGACCAGCGCCGCCGAGCGGGCATCGGCGACCGGATCTGCTGTGGCCAAGACAGAAGCTGCGGCCTCCAACCCGCTGCTGGCGGAGTGGACAGGCCCCTATGGTGGCGTTCCCGCTTTCGACAAGATGCGTATCGCAGACCTGAAGCCGGCGATGGAATTCGCGATGGCGGAAAATCTGCGTGAACTGGACATCATCGCCAACAATGCGGAGCCGGCCACTTTTGCCAATACGATCGCCGCTATGGAGCGCAGTGGTGCGGAACTTGACCGGCTATTCTCTTACTATGGAATCTGGTCTGCCAATAGATCCTCTCCGGAGTTCCGGGCAGTACAGGGCGAGCTGGCTCCGAAACTGGCGGACTTCCAATCCAAGATCATCCAAAACGACGCTTTGTTTCAGCGGGTTAAGGCCATCTACGATGCGCGGGAAAAATCGGACCTGGATGCCGAGCAGAAGCGGGTCGTGGAATTGCTCTACAACCAGTTTGCCAACAATGGCGCGACCCTGACCGGTGAGGCCAAACAGCGCTATGCCGAAATCAACAAGCGCCTGGCGGGGCTACACACCAAATTTGCCAATAATGTGCTTGCGGATGAAGAGGGTTACGACCTCTTTTTGGACAAGGATCAGTTGGCCGGGCTGCCGGAGTCCTTTGTCGCCGCAGCGGCGGCTCTGGCGGAAGAAAAGGGCAGGAAAGGTAAATATGCCATTACCAATACCCGCTCCTCTATGGATCCCTTTCTGACCTATTCGGACAACCGCGAACTGCGCGAGCAGGTCTGGACCAATTACTATAGTCGCGGCGACAACGGCGACGAGCATGACAACAATGCCATTATCGCCGAGATCCTCAAGCTGCGTGACGAGCGCGTTGCCTTACTGGGCTTCGACAATTATGCCCAGTGGCGTTTGCAGGATCGCATGGCGAAAACGCCGGAACGCGCAATAGAGTTGATGGAAGCCGTGTGGCCGGCGGCAGTCGCCCGTGTCAAAGAAGAGGTGGCGGACATGCAGGCGGTAGCCGATGCCGAAAAGGCCGGGATAACCATCGAGCCCTGGGACTATCGCTACTATGCAGAAAAGGTTCGCAAGGCCAAGTACGACCTGAATTCCGATGAAGTGAAACAATATTTACAGCTGGACAAGCTGCGCGAAGCCATGTTCTACGTGGCCGGGGAATTGTTTAATTTCGAATTCACGCCGGTCAAAGAGGGCGCTGTACCGGTCTTTCACGAAGATGTGAAAGTCTGGGAAGTGACCGACAAGACCAGCGGTGAATATATCGGCCTATGGTATCTGGACCCGTTTGCGCGCTCCGGTAAGCGCTCCGGCGCCTGGGCGACAATGTACCGCGATCACTCCACTTTTGATGGTGAGAGCACCGTGCTGGCTTCCAACAACTCCAATTTCATCAAGGGTGCGCCAGGGGAGCCGGTACTGGTAAGTTGGGACGATGCCGAGACGTTTTTCCACGAGTTTGGCCATGCTTTGCATTTCCTCGCCTCCAATGTCACCTATCCGACGTTGAATAGTGGGGTGCGCGACTACACCGAGTTCCAGTCCCAGCTGCTGGAGCGCTGGCTCTCCACCGACGCGGTGATCGACAATTACCTGGTGCACTATAAAACTGGGCAACCAATTCCCGACGACCTGGTAGCCAAGATCAAAAAGGCCTCCAAGTTCAACCAGGGTTTTGCCACCACCGAGTACCTGGCTTCTGCACTGGTGGATATGAAGCTTCACACCACCGATCCCAAGGATATGGATCCGGACGCCTTTGAGCGCGAGACCTTGTCGGAACTGGGGATGCCTGAAGAGTTGGTTATGCGCCACCGGACCCCGCACTTTGGTCATATTTTTTCCGGTGAAGGCTATTCCGCAGGTTATTACGGCTACCTGTGGGCGGATGTGCTGACCTCCGATGCGGCGGAAGCTTTCGCTGAGTCCAAAGGGGGCTTTTACGATCAGGAGGTGGCGGACAGACTGGTCAAGTATCTGTTCGCGCCGCGCAATGCCCTGGATCCGGCTGTCGCCTATCGTGAGTTTCGCGGTCGCGATGCCAAAATCGAGGCTCTGATGCGCGATCGGGGTTTCCCGGTGCCCGACAAGAAGGCCTCCACCATCGCGGTGAAGGACTGATTCAGTCCACAGTGTCCGGAGCTTCGGTTCCGGCTTTGTGCCGGCAGGTCGCTGTGTCGGAAAGGGAGGTTGAGGCGAGGCCGTCTATCCAAGTTGGGAAAAACTTGCAGAGGTTTTTCGACGGGCTGCTGGTCAATAGCCGGGATAACAAAAAGCCGCAATTTATTGCGGCTTTTTTATTGTCAACGGGGCAGTAGTGCAATCGCGTTTTTGCTGCGCGTTGCCATTGTGCCGCCAACCCAAATTATGACCCTGTATCGATTGGGTTGTCGCCCCTGCAAACCGGCTCAATTACATGGGATCACCTGATTTTGAAAGCCCGCCGGCAACTCAATCAGTTGCCGGATCAATATATACGCGCTCACCCTCTACCCAGGTTTCCAGCACATTGGTGCGCCAGATTTCCTGTGGGTCGATAGTGAAAATATCCCGGTCCAACAGGATAAAATCAGCGAATTTGCCCGCTTCCAGGCTGCCGATAACTTTTTCCTGGTGGCTGGCATAGGCCGCATCCAGGGTGAAAGCGCGCAGAGCCTGGGGCAGTGTCATGGCTTCCTCGATGCGCCAGCCCCGCAGTGGCTGCCCCTGGCGGTCGCGGCGGGTAACAGCGGCGTGCAAGCCAAACAGCGGGTTTGCCGGCTCCACCGGAAAATCGGAACCGCCGGCGATCGGGGTACCCTGTTGAATAAATTTCTGCCAGGCATAAGCGCCCTCCAGCCGTTCCTGGCCGAGCCGCGCGGCGGCCATGTTCTTGTCGCTGGTGGCATGGGTCGGCTGCATAGACGCGATCAGGTCCATCTGGGTAAAGCGGGGAATATCCTCGGTCTGCAGAACCTGGGCGTGCTCTACCCTGTGTCGAAACGGCTTCTGGTCGCTGTCCCGGTGCAGTGTTTGCAGGTGATTCAGTACTATGTGATTTGCGCGGTCTCCAATCGCGTGTACATTGACCTGAAAGCCGCGGTCTGTGGCGAGTTTAAGCAGCTCAAGTATTTTGCTTTGCGGATACAGCAGCAGGCCGGTTTCGCCGGGCCTGTCGTGGTAGGGCTCCAGCAGCGCGGCACCGCGGCTCCCCAGTGCCCCGTCGGCGGACAGCTTGATACTGCGCACAAACAGGCGCTCCTCCGGCTCGCCGATTACGCCGGCCTCAAGCAATTGGGCAAACCGGCTGTCGCTGGCGGCGATCATGGGATAGGCCCTGAGTGGGATTTCGTCCGCAGCGGCCAGTTGCCGGTAGGCGGTCAGTGTCTGTCTATCGACCCCGGCATCGTGGATACCGGTAAGCCCCAGCGACAGGGCCTTGTCAAATGCGACCTTGAGCGAAATTTTGTCGTCCTCCAGGCTCGGCGCGGGGATAGCCCTCTGGAGTAGGGACATGGCATTGTCGATCAGGATTCCGCTGGGAGAACCGTCCTTATTGAAGATGATTTCTCCGCCGTCGGGTGACCTGGTATCTCTACCTATTCCCGCCAGCTTTAGGGCCGCCGAATTTGCCCAGCCGGCGTGGCCGTCGATGCGGCGCAACCAGATGGGGTTGTCCACTTCCAGTTTGTCCAATTGGGCACGGGTCGGAAACTCTTTACCCGGCCAGAGAACCTGGTTCCAGCCCCGGCCCAACAGCCATTGCCCCGGCTCGAGTTTTTGCGCAAATGCCTCCACCGCCTTCAGGGTTTCGGGAAGGCTCATGTCGCGGAGCTGCAGCTGTTGTTGCAGGCGTCCCAGTTCCCGCACATGGCCATGGGCGTCGATCAGGCCGGGTAGCAGTGTCTTGCCGCCGGCATCCACCGTTTCGGCGTCCGGGTACTGACGGGACAGGGCTTTGTGGTTGCCTACTGCCAGAACCTTGCCCTCTTCAAAGGTCAGGGCGTTAAAGGTCTCGAGGCCATCTTCGGTTATCTGGTAGCCATTGAAATTATGTATTAAGGTGGCCGCCTGGAGGGCCCAGGAAGGGGCCGCGAGTGCAATAAGCGCCAGTGTGCGGAGAAGGTGCATAATTGTTAGCCTTTTATTGAACCTATGCCGGAATTGTCCATGGTAGCAGCCGGTTTTCATGGCGGGCAAGCGGTACCCCGGTTACTGCAGGCCCGCTACGGCGCTTATTGTATGGTATTGGTGGTGAAAAAGTCCTTGGCTGGGTTGTGAAGGGCGAATGCGGATCAAAAGTGGGTCAGGGGGCCTAATGCTATCGAAGTGGCTGTTGATCGTCGGTTGCATATTTATTGTGCTGGGATTGCTGTTACATTTTTTCCCTGGCGCACTGAGCTGGTTTGGCCGCCTTCCCGGTGATATTCGTATCGAGTCGGAGCGCACGCGGGTGTATTTTCCCATTGTATCCATGATCGTCCTGAGCATCCTGCTCAGCCTGCTGATCGGTTTTTTTCGCCGCTAGCAGCCTGTTGAAAAAATATTTTATAACAGTTTCTTGTCCCGAACGGAGGTATTCGGGCCATAAATCAAAGGAGCAACTGCCTGATTTGCGCGTAGGGTTTACGGACACGCACAACAAGCCTGGGTTGAGAAAGGCCAGGAAAGGCTTTGCCAGCAGACTACTGGTAGCTTGCGAATTCGAGCGCCTGGCCAGGTGATAGGCTTCTCCCGACGGGTCGCAGGCGAGTTGGGTCTCTCTGCGCAAAGGACGCTGGATCCGGAATATAATATGACATTTATCAATGTTGCCCGCAAATCGTCGAAATTACGTTTTTCGTATACCCGCAGTGGATTGGGTGTCTTAGTCCTCATAGGTAGCTGACAGTGAAAACAAACTTTATGACCAGGGCGGGGTATGATGCTCTGAAGCAGGAGCTGGACAGTTTATGGCGACAAGAGCGGCCGGAAGTGACCCGCAAGGTGACCTGGGCGGCATCACTGGGTGATCGCAGTGAAAATGCGGACTACCAGTATAACAAGAAGCGGCTGCGTGAGATTGATCGACGGGTGCGATATCTCAGAAAACGTATCGAGCAGGCGAAGATAGTTGACTACTCGGCGGAGCAGGAGGGGCGTGTTTTTTTCGGGGCCTGGGTGGAAATTGAAAATGACGCCGGAGATAGAAAACGCTTTCGTATCGTCGGTGTGGACGAAATTTATGTGCGCAAGGATTATATTTCCATTGACTCTCCCATGGCCAGAGCTTTATTGGGTAAGAGCCTGGATGATGATTGCTCGGTAAAGACACCAAGCGGATATGTTAACTGGTTTGTTACTAATATTGAGTATGAAAAACCATAATTTGAAGAATTCCTTTTACATAGTATACACAGAACTCTTTGCTCCATTGAAAGGTTGTGTGGATTTTTTCGCGATTTTTCCATGGATGCCCCATACCGCGCCTCTACTGCTATCTGTGAAAGTGGCTTGATAGTAGAATGGTAGTTTATAAGTTTCTTCTTTAGTTATACCGGAAGGTCAGGCTAGACCTTTGAAAAGCTTTCCCTGTTTAAATGAGAATAAAGATACACAGGCCGGCGGCTTATTTGCGCAAAAAAAGTTCCACCACCTCTTTTTTCGCTGCCACAACATAGGTGATAAGCAGATTTTCCTGATTAATATCCGTTAGATAATCAACGTCTTTATGCATGTCTCTAATTATATTGAATTCGTCAGTATCGAGGTTGTATGACCATAGCTGATTGTTGCGATTAATACCATAAATTACATGGCTTTCGATAACAAATCTTTTTTCGCTACCTTGATCGAGTAATTTATCGATAAGCTGGTCTTCAACGGGACCGGGCTTCCAGAACCGGTTCATATGGTCCATATAAATTAGTCGGTCACCCTGGTCTTTTTGGGCCCAGTAAACCCGCTTTTCATTAACGGTTGTAAATTTTAAATGATTTAGATCAGCTTCAGAAAAAATGGTGATTCCGTTGATATTCATGGACAGTAAGGCGGTATTTTCTTCGCTGTTCCATTGAAATAGCCAGTTAACAGGATGCGCTAGTAAAAAAGCATTTGTACTTCCGTCCAGAAAAACTTGGATGAGTTTTTTATTAGCGTTTACCAGAAGGCTTTGGCCATCAGCTGCCCAGTCGATTCCAAAAATATTGGTGTCTATAGGAAACTGAGTAATTTGTCTCAAATTTTGGCCGTCAGCTATCCATAGCTGATCCTCTCCAGAACGCCTGGAGCTAAATGCGACCAGGCTTCCATTGGGTTGGAAGACGCCATTGTCTTCGCCCAAAATTGACCGGGTGGTGCTTGGGTAGAGTTTGCGGACGTCAGTTTCTGCCGTTGTATTGATTGGTTCTGGTTCATGCAGCGGAATCGATGCGATATCACTGTCATATCGACCCTTGATGGCAACCGCTCTTTGCCCGCTCTGATGGAAATTTGGTGAGCTGATCGCTTGATCCAGAGGCAAATCAATCTTGCTGATATTGCCATTATAGGATAGAGAGAAGAGCCGGCGGCCTGTGCTGAAGATTAGCTGATCCTCTAAAGGGGAGAAATTAGGGTAAACTTCCGTATTTTCTGCTATTTCGTTTGGGTATTCTATCGGGTTACTGGATAGAATTTTTCCATTAGTATCAAGTAAATCCAGGTAAAGCCGACCATCTTGGTGCTTGCTGGTTATCGCGATTAGGCCTTTGCGGATCGAATAGTCGAAATCGACTAAACTTCCATCTTCCAGGTCATAGAGGATCTGGCTCTTATTATCTCTGATAGAATAATTAATTAACTGCCAGCGATTGGTCAATTTTTGTAAAATGGCGAGGTTATTATTATTAATCCATACCGGTTTTTTGATTCTGGAATTTTCACAGCGCATTACAGTGTCTGGTTGCTGAGGACCTTCTAGAGCCTTCTGAAAATCTAAACTAACCAGGTCATAACATATATTTTGGGTTAGTGGTTTGGTGCAATCCTCCATTGCGATAAAAACGAGTGTTTTTCCGTCGGGCGATAGCGAATGGCCGTCGTAAGTTCCCCAGCTTCTGGTCAACTCAAATTCTTCCTGGGTATATATATCCCTGGCCCAGAGTTTATTGACGCAGAGTTTATTCAAATAGCGATGAAAGAGAATATACTGGCCGTTGGGGGAGTAGGCAGCATCAAATTCCTTATTGTCGGTCGCAGTTATCGGCTGCAATCTGTCGAAGAAAAGCTGCGGACCTTGTCCGGAAAGACTGAGTTTAAAACCGATAATCCCTGAAATTAGCAGTCCCACAGTAGCAATGACTAAAATCCTGCTGCTTTTGCGAAGCTTGACCCTATAATCCGGGTTGTTAGTTTTTTCATTGACTTTAGGGGTGGTGGGGGGAGCAGAAGAAGTAGTCAATTCCTGAGGTGATACTGTGCCATTAAGGAAAGAGGGATCTGTCCAGGTAACATCGCACTCCAGGCTATAGCCCTGCTTGGCATGAGTCTTGATATAGGATTGTAGCTTTCGATCCTCGCCCAGTGCTTTTCTGAGTTGCGCGATACTCCTTTGCAGCGTATTTGGTGTGACTATTGTATCGGGCCAGACTTCGGCGAGCAGCTCATCCTGGCTCACAACTTTTTGCTGGTGTTTTGCCAGGTAGGTTAAAACGGCGAGCGCTTTTGGAGGGATGGTTTGGGATTGTTTGTTCCGGGTAATTTGATTCCTGGATAAATCGATGAAAAAGTCACCCACCCAATATTGTAAAGTCATCGATCTATTGTCCTGGACAAAATTTGAGCTGAATGTGAGATAAAAATAAGGCCGATACTAGCATAAATTTTGATCACAGCTAATGCTGATTCGGACTCAATAAAGTTGCCTGGCCTTGTGATCAGCCGCTTATTTGAGGTGACGCAACCAATATGCGTTCTACTATGTTGGGTGTCTTCGCCGGGTCGGCGTAATTAGTTCAACAAGTGTTCATGTTTCCTGATAACTTATTGATAAATAAGCATTATTACTCTGGTAACCAAATAAGTTGCTGGGTTGATATCTGGCATCAGCAAAACATCATCCAAAAGTCAGCTGGACGTCAGGTATCTAAGAGCCAGTTTATTTACAGTGAGGGTTCCCCAGGTCATATGTAAACACATGGATATAGGTATGAATAAACACTTGCTGGCAGCCCTTTTCTTTTTCCTGCCCCTCGCGGCTCTCAAGGCCAGTGAACCCAGACCTCTGGAGTTACCCAAAATCCAGGTAGTACCAATTCAGGATTCCAGCACCGGTAGGGAATATGAGCTGTTGATTAAGTTGCCCGAGGACTATGCCAAGAGTGGCGCTAAAAAACACCCAGTTATTTATTATACCGACGCCATCTGGGCTGTGGAAATACTTTCTGCAACCGTAGAATACACAATTCAGGATGCTATTTTAGTGGGTATTGGCTGGCAAAAGAATCGGGTTGACTGGCAAAAGAATCTGGCCGGGGCTGAAAAAGAGTGGTGGAGCAGATTCCGGGACCTGAGACCAGCATTAGACAAGGATAATCACGAGAATAAAGGCGAGGCTCATAAGTTCCTCGCATTTTTAAACAATGATGTCATCAAATATGTCGAGGGCAGTTACCGGGCGAATCAGGATAACCGTACCTATTTTGGCTATTCCCTCGGAGGTG
Source organism: Microbulbifer discodermiae (assembly GCF_040742695.1). Taxonomy (NCBI): domain Bacteria; kingdom Pseudomonadati; phylum Pseudomonadota; class Gammaproteobacteria; order Cellvibrionales; family Microbulbiferaceae; genus Microbulbifer; species Microbulbifer discodermiae. The sequence continues at coordinate 18,586 of NZ_JBFLAB010000046.1, forward strand.
CTTTTGGAGTCTTTAGATTGCTTAACCAGCCGGATATTTTTCAAAACTATATTATCGGCAGTCCAAGTGGCCTGGCTTCCTATATGGGTTCCCTGTCGGAAGCCGGGTCTCAGAAAACCATCAGTGGCCTGCCAAAGCAAACCAATGTCTTTATTTCATACGGTGCCCTGGAGCATAAGTTGGGCGACAATGTAGAGAAATTTGTCGGTCAGCTAAGGAATCGTAAACCGGCTAATTTATCTTTGCAGTCGGTGGTCATTGAGTCGGCTGACCATAATACGGCTTTCCCAAAAACCTCGGTTCGCAGCATTGATTGGCTGGCAGGCCGGCTCCAACCCTAACAGCTTATTGAAAAAGCCCTCCCTGACTTTCCTCAACCCGGGTTTGTGGCGCATGTCCGCAAACCCTCTACGACAAATCAAGCAGTTATTAGCCTGCTAGTCTGTGATTTAGCTGATGATAGTGTGGAACTCATTTATAGGGTATCAAGCACTCGGTTGAGAATAACTATCCGTTTAAAAAACAATAACCTAATCCCCCAAGCCCCGGTTCGTCGGCTGTGATTGCATCGTTGGATGTATAGAGTCTGGTTGGGTTGTGACCCGGCTCGACGCAATTAATGAGGTTTCCCTGACACTTGCACAGGACAGGGTAGTGACGCTCCCGTTACCCATCCAGATTCCTGATAGTAATGCCTGGGCCGGGTTCGGCCAGAGGGAACCCGAATACACGGCTGTAAAATTCCAGTTCACCCTCCAGGGCCATCTTGATGCTGTCACCACTGCGAAACCCGTGGCTTTCGTCGGCAAAAGTAATGTAAGACACCGGGATTCCCTGTTGCTCCAGCGCCTGCACCATGGTCTCGGCCTGACCTGGGGGCACCACTTTGTCCTGCAGCCCCTGGAAAAAGATTACCGGGCAGTTGAGCTGCTGCACATGATTGACCGGTGACCGATCCCGGTAAATCTGCTCTGCGTTTGGCCAGGGGCCTACGAGTTTGTCGAGGTATCTGGACTCGAATTTGTGGGTGTCACGGGCCAGGGTGGTGAGATCGCCAATTCCGTAGTGACTGGCGCCGGCCTGAAAGACATTGTGAAAGGTGAGCGCCGCCAATACCGTGTAGCCGCCGGCGCTGCCCCCCTTGATCAGCAGACGGTTCGGATCCGCCAGTCCCTGGGACGCCAGGAATTTGGCGCCGGCGCAGACCTCCTCCACATCGAGGATACCCCACTGGCCCTCGAGGCGTTCTCGATACTCGCGCCCGAAGCCGGTACTGCCCGAATAGTTGACGTCGAGCACGGCGAAGCCCCGGCTGGTCCAATACTGCACCTTGAGATTCAGGCCCGCGGAAGTCGCTGCGGTGGGACCACCGTGACTGAATACGATCAGTGGCGGCTTTTCTCCCGTTGGTGCCTCGAAGGCTGGGTTAAGGGGCGCATAATAGAAAGCGTGTACCGATCTTTCCCCGACAACAAATTCAATGGATTGGGCAGGGGACAACACGTGGCTTTCCAGCTCAAGACTGCTGCTGCTGGCGATTTGCTCGAAGCGATCACTGTGGCTGTCGTAACTGATGATGGCGGGAAAGCGGTCTGCCGCACTGGCAATCAACACCGCCTCGTTTCCTTCGCAGCGGAGGCTTTCGAGATCACAGTAAGGCTGTTTGATCACCTGGTGATTGCCGCTGATGAGATCAATTTTCCCCAGGTGCCAGCGCCCTTTTTCGCTAAAGGTGCACAGAATCTCATCTGAGGTGGTGAAGCCGTACGTGGACATGCCAAACACCCACTGTGGCGTGGCAAAATCCGCATGGCGCCGCCATAGCGGTGATGGGGCGCCGACCCGGTAGAGATTCCACCAGTTGTTGCGGTCGGACACATAGAAGAGTTCCCCCCGCGGTGACCACTGGGGTTGAAAGACCGATTCCCCGGCTCCCCCGGCAACCACTCTAAGGTCATTCGCGAGGTCCTCGGAATTCATCGAGGCCAGACACAGTTCGGTGGCGTCCCAGGGCATGTCGGGGTGGTGCCAGCGCAGAAAGCTCAGTTGCTGCCCTTGGGGACAGAGAGTGGGGTTTGAGTAAAAATCCGCACCTTCGGCGAGGACCCTTTGGTCCGGCCCGGAACTCTGGTTGAGACCGATGGAAATGATGCGCGCCACCGCTTCCTGGCCGCGGTCGCAGGGTGAATAGTCCTCCTGTACACAAAGCAGCCGCTGTCGCTTGCGATCCAGAAAGAGGTCGGCGTAGCGGAAGGGACCTTCAGGAGTGATGGGTTCCGGCACCCGGGTATCGAGATCCATTTGGTAGATGCGCTGGTCCGCGGCAAGAACAAAGTAAACGCGGTTCTGCCACACCAGGTAGCTGGCGCCCCCATATTCGTGTGCTTTGGAGCGGACGCTGAGTGGGGCAGGGGTGATATCGGTGCGGCCACTGGCCGCACAGTACTGGACCAGTACTGAACGCCCCTGTTCTGCCGGGCGGGATTCGAGCCAGTAATAGCGGCCTGCAACCAGGCTCGCCTCGCTTAATCTGACGCTGTTTTTAACCAGCATGTCCGCCTCTATGGTGGATTTCCAGCTGCCGTAGGGCGCCTGAACTGCCTTGGTTGCAGGGGGCTTGCTCACCGTTGGTCTTCCTCGTTCGGCTTCCTTCTGTGGGGTGCGCTATTTTGAAGGTCCGGTTGCGGGCATACAAGGGAACCTCTAATTAATTCAGGCGCCCTACGGGGCTTAGCGCCGGGTCCGTCCGCTGCGTTGCAGCTGCTTGAAAGGTAACCAGCGTTCCTGCGCGACTGTGCCATACCGGTGCACTCGACGCTAAGCCTGAGGTTGCCTCGAATTAATCCGGGGTTCCCGAGAGTCCTTTTGGTTGCGTTGACGATATGCTAGCCTCATCAACCAAGCATTTGCTTGGTGTTTGGCCATAGGTTGCTCTCGCCAATATTTTTGCTGCAGGTTATTCCCGGTTACCTGCCCGACGGGCGAAACCGGGGCGTGTTGGCTATCCACTGGGGACTGAACAGTGGTATCGGGGATGGCTCTGGAGCGACTTGGCAAAGCTGTCGCCGAATCAGAATAAATGAGGAGATGTCACAATGTCGGATGAGGTTGTTATCACCTGTGCCCTGACCGGGGTGCTTACCAATCCCAGCCAGCACCCGGTTCCGGTGACCGCGACGGAAATGGCGGCGTCCGCCAGGGAGGCTTACGATGCTGGCGCCTCTGTGATGCATATACATTTTCGCGCACAGGAGCCGGGGCGAGGGCACCTGCCCAGTTGGGATCCGGAAGTGGCAACGGAGATTGCCGGGGCGGTGCGTGCAGCCTGCCCCGGCGTCATTCTGAATTTCACTACCGGTACTATTGGCCGCGATCAAAGTGGCCCTCTCGCCTGTATACGGGCGGGGTGCCCGGAAATTGCCGCCTGCAACGCGGGCAGCCTGAATTACCTGAAAGTGCGCTCCGGAGGCACCTGGGCCTGGCCACCGATGTTGTTTGAAAACCCGGTGGACAAGATCGAGGAGCTGCTGCAGGTCTGCCGGGAAACCGGCACCCGGCCGGAATTCGAGTGCTTCGATACGGGCATTGTGCGTTCGGTCTCAATGTTTGCGGAAGTCGGCCTGGTCGAACAGCCGAATTACAACCTGGTGATGGGGGTCGCCTCCGGGATGCCGGCGGATACCGGGATGCTGGCATTGCTGCCCAAATATATGCGGCCCGGAGCTTTGTGGCAGAGCACCGTTATCGGCCGCGGTGAAATCTGGCCGGTACACCGCAAGACCGCTGAACTGGGGGGGCATCTGCGCTCTGGCGTTGAGGATACTTTTTATTTGCCGGGGGGCGAGAGGGCCAGCGGCAACGGTCAGCTGATCGAGGCGCTGGTGCAGCTAGCCGAGGACTGTGGGCGCAAGGTGGTGTCACCGCAACGGGCGCGGGAGATTTTTCTGTGATCCCGGGACCGTAATTCCCTTAGCAGCTTGTTGAAACAGGCACCCTGCCTGTTTCAAAATACGAAAAGCGAAAAATGTGATTTTCACTTTTTCCCAAAATCAACGACTTAGGCGTCGCCGATTTTGCCGGAACCTCCATATTCCGGTAGCAGACGTCGAAGTTCTTCCAATTTCAACAGCCTGCTAGGGCGGCGGCAATCAACAGTTTGTGCACCGGAAAAAGCGGGGCAGGCTGGGTGCCTGCGGCGCCCTGCAAAGTCGTTCCGCTTGCTTTTTTCAATGTGCACTGTCGGTGGTGGCTGCCTCCGGCTTTATCCGCGCCAGCAGCTGTCCACCGCGAACCTGCTCCCCGGCCCTGACCTGCAGCTGGCTGATTGCGCCGTCGCAACCGGCTGTCAGCGGGTGCTCCATTTTCATGGTCTCCATCACCGCAATTATTTCACCACGCTTGACCGGCTGGTTGGCCTGAACCCGGACTTCGACGATCATACCGTCCATTGGCGCTGTCAGGCTGTCGCTGTCCGGTCCCCCCGTGGAGGTGGCTGCTGAGAGGGTGCGGTCGAGGAAATTCCACTGCACGCCCTCCCAGGCAATCGTAAGCTGGTCATTTTCAAGGTGCCCGGAGAAGCGATAGCGCACAGCATCGATTTCCAGTTGCCAGTCATTCGCCCGTAAATCCAGGGGCCGGATTACAAAGGCCTCATTCCGGGATTCCACCCGGTAGCCATCCTCTGAACACGACAGGAAAATCGGCAGCTGTTCCGCCCCGCGCTGCAGCTGATAGAGCGTTGAAGCCGGGTCCCCGCCACTGCGCCAGTTTGCGCGTCCGCTCCTGACGTCTTGAGGCTGCAGCCGTCGCTGGTGAAATACCACCGCCGCCACTGGTGGCAGCAGGGCCGGCATTTGAGGCTGCTTTAGAGTGTCCGCCACAGCCTCGATAAAGTCCGTGGCCGCGTGGCCGGCGATAAAACCGGAGTCCGCCAGCAGTTGTATCAGATAGGGTCCATTGGTGGTGGGCCCCAGGTATTCCAGTTGTTGCAGGGATACCAGGAGCCGCCGCCGGGCCTGGTCGCGGTCTCTGCCAAAGGCGATCAGCTTGCCCAGCATGGGATCGTAGAATGGCGTAACCTTGTCGCCGGCGCTGATACCGTGATCGCACCGCAGACCCGGGCCCTCCGGTTCACTCCAGCGGTAAACAGTCCCCGTCTGAGGCAGGAAGCCGTTGTATGGGTCTTCGGCGTAGAGCCTGGCCTCGATGGCGTGGCCATTAAAGGTGACTCCCTCCTGTCGGATGGGCAGCGGTTTGCCCCGGGCTATGGCGAGCTGCCAGGCGACCAGGTCCAGACCGGTGACCATTTCGGTAACCGGGTGCTCCACCTGCAGCCTGGTGTTCATTTCCAGAAAGAAAAAATCACCCTTTGCATCCAGCAAGAATTCCACCGTGCCCGCACCCACATAGGCACAGGCGTGTGCCAGGCGCACAGCGGCAGCGCCCATGCGTTCGCGCAACTGATGGTCGACGGCGGGAGAGGGGGATTCCTCGATGATCTTTTGGTGGCGGCGCTGTACCGAACAGTCCCGTTCACCCAGGTGGATCACATTGCCCTGGCTATCGGCAAAAATCTGGATTTCGATATGGCGGGCACTGACAACAGCTTTTTCCACAATGACTTCGTCGCTGCCGAAGGCGCTTAGGGCTTCGCTGCGGGCGGAGCGCAATTGCTCCCACAGGCTCTCGCGGTCCCTGACCAGGCGCATACCCCGCCCGCCGCCGCCATCCGCGGCCTTGATCATCAGCGGCAGGCCTATGGCCGTGACGGCCTTTTCCACTTCGGTATCGGAGAGGGCTGCGTCATCACTGTCGGCGACAAAGCCGGGGATGCAGGGCACGCCGGCGGTGGCGGCGAAATTTTTTGCCCGCCGCTTGTTGCCCATGAGTTCGATCACCTCCGCCGACGGCCCCACGAAGACCAGCCCCCGATCGGCACAGGCGCGCGCGAAGTCCGCATTTTCCGACAGAAAACCGTAGCCCGGGTGAACAAGGCTGGCGCCAACCTTTTCTGCCGCAGTAATGACCTTGTCGATGCACAGGTAGGACTCCTGCGGGGTATTGCCACCAATGGCCACTGCCATGTCCGCTTTGCGCACATGGGGTGCATCGCGGTCCGCGTCGCTGAAAATGGCTGCCACCCTGTAGCCCTCCGCGCGCGCCGTGCGCATGATGCGCAAGGCAATCTCCCCGCGATTGGCAATCAGCAGGGTTGGAGAGGTCGGCTCATCAGCGGCTGTGTGTATCATCGGGTTTGTTTGTCACTCTGTGAATTGCTTTGAATAGCATTGTGGGTTTTGCCCTGTGTCCCGCTTTGCGGTTCGCGCTGCACTGAATTAATCAGGAAGCGCCTTAACCGGCTGCCGAAAAAACGGGTAAATGGCCTGCGCTCTCGCGACGGCAACTCAGCTGGTAGCGGATCACCTGTTGGATTGCCCGGTTACGCATTACCGCGCCGGCCGGGCAAAATGCCCATCAATTTGCAAATGATCCCCAGCATGACCTCATCCGCGCCACCACCGATGGATGTCAGGCGGCTGTCGCGGTAGGAACGGTTGATCGGGGTTTCTTCCATATAGCCCATGCCTCCCCAAAACTGCAGGCACTGGTCGGGAATAGTGCGGCTCAGGCGCCCGGCCTTTAACTTGGCCATGGACGCGAGTGTGGTGACATCCTCTCCGCCTACATAGGCCTCTACGGCCCGCCAGGTGAGGGCACGCAGGCACTCTACTTCCATTTGCATTTCCGCCAGGGAAAAGTGCACTGTCTGGTTGTCCAGCAGGGGCGCGCCGAAAGCCTGGCGGTCGCGCACATAATCGATTGTCGTGCGGACACAGTTTTCCAGCCCCTTGATTGACAGTGCCGCGCCCGCCAGCCGCTCTTCCTGAAACTGCAGCATCTGCAGTGAAAATCCGGCGCCCTCGTCGCCGATACGATAGCGTTGCGGAATGCGTACATCATCGAAATATACCGGCGCCGTGCCGGAGGAGCGCATGCCCATCTTGTGCAGTGACTCACCGATGCGTACGCCGGGGCTTTGCGCGGGAATCAGCAACAGCGATTTGTTGCGGTGGGGCTTGCCCTCCCCGGTGGTCACCAGTGTGCAGAAAAAATCGGCACTGGGCGCATTGGTGATCCACATCTTGCTGCCATTGACGATGTAGTCCTCGCCACTGGCCACTGCCGTGGTCTTTACGCCCGCCACATCCGAGCCGGCTCCCGATTCCGAAACCGCAATAGCGGCCACCATCTCACCGCTAATTGCCGGAGTGAGAAACTCCCGCTTGAGTTCGTCGCCGGCAAACCTGGCCAGGGCCGGCGTGGCCATGGAGGTCTGTACGGCGATCGACAGTGGTACCCCGCCGCAGTGGGCGGCACCCAGCTCCTCGAGAAAAATCGCCTCATAGCTGAAATCCAGGCCGAGGCCGCCGTAGGGCTCCGGCTTACTGATGCCAAGCAACCCCAAACGACCCAACTGGCGGAAAATTTCGTGTACCGGAAAGGCCGCAGCTTTTTCCCACTCCGGGACCTGGGGGTTTATCTCTTCCCGCACAAATTTGCGGACTGTGCGCTGTAGCTCGCGGTGTTCATCGCTGAGTAGCATGGCCTCGTCTCCTGTGTGTGCCTTACCTTAAAAGCGCGCCACGCCAAAGGTGGTTTTATGCGGGTGTGTCCTTTCTGCCGTGCGGCAGATCTGCAGCAGCAGCCCGAGCAGTTTGCGGGTATCCCGCGGATCGATGATCCCGTCGTCCCATAGCCGCGCGCTGCAGGCGAGGGCGCTGGAGCTTCCCTGCATAAATGCCGCTGTGTCGGTTTCCAGCTTGTCGAGAGCGTCGTCGTCCAGCTGCCCAGAGCGGCGCATCTTCTGCTCCGTGACTATGCGCATTACCCTGCCGGCCTGAGCGGCACCCATGACCGCAGTGCGCGAGTTGGGCCAGGCGAAAATAAACCGGGGGTCGAAACCGCGGCCGCACATGGCGTAGTTGCCCGCGCCGTAGGAACCACCGACAACGATACTGAATTTGGGCACGCTGGCATTGGCGACTGCCTGGATCATCTTGGCGCCATGTTTGATGATGCCGCGCTGCTCTACATGGGTCCCCACCATAAAGCCAGTGGTGTTGTGCAGAAAAAGCAGGGGGGTGCCACTCTGTTGGCACAACTGGATAAACTGCGCCGCCTTGTTGGCCCCCTCGGGGGTGATTGGCCCGTTGTTGCCGAGGATGCCGATAGGGGCGCCCTCGATCCGGGCGTGACCACACACCGTTTGGCGATCAAAATCCGGTTTGAAATCCAGTAGGGCCGAATCGTCTGCGATACGGGCAATTATCTCCCGCACGTCGTAGGGTGTTTTTGCGTCCGCGGGCACAACACCCAGCAGTTCCTCGATTGGATAGCGGGGTTCACACCAGTTGTGCTCGAATGGCTCCGCCCCCGGTCTGGGCAGTGTGGCAACAATTTCCCGCGCAACGCGGATAGCATCTGCATCATCTTCCGCCAGATAGTCGCCACTGCCCGCCTGGTGACAGTGCATCTCCGCCCCACCCAGGCTTTCCTCCTCGGCGATCTCGCCAGTGGCGGCTTTGAGCAGGGGCGGGCCAGCCAGGTACATTCCGGACTGCCCCCGGATCATCACTACATAGTCGGACAGCCCCGGTTGATAGGCACCGCCGGCGGTGGCGCTGCCGTGCACCACTGTGATCTGGGGAATGCCGGCTGCGGAAAGCCGGGCCTGATTGGCAAAACCACGTCCCCCCGGAGCGAAGGTTTCCGTCGCATAGAGCAGGTTGGCGCCGCCGCTTTGGGCCAGGGTTACCGTTGGCAGGTGGTTTTCCAGCGCTATCTGCTGCATACGCAGCGCCTTTTCCATGCCCGCCGGAGAGATGGTTCCACCCTTGACCGCATAATTGTCCACCCGCACCATGCAGCGCTGGCCGCTTATGACCCCAATACCACAAATAGCCCCCCCGCCGGCGCCGGTGCCATCGCTGTCGTCGTACAGCCTCTGGCCCGCCAGGGCGCAGAGTTCCACAAATGGTGCCCCGGGATCCAGCAGCCGGTTGAGGCGCTCGCGGGGCAAAAGCCAGCCGCGCTGGCGGTAGCGCTCGGCTTTGGCCTGCTCGGCCGCGAGAGGTAACTGCTCGGCGTCGCGGAACCGGGCAATCGCCTCCAGCATGGCCGCGCAGTTGTTTTCGAATGTGCAATCGTCGGTGTTGAGCTGGGAATTGATTGGTTGCATCAGAGCTTGCCTTCCGCCTCCAGTTCCCGCACCACCTCCGGCTTGCGGCTTCGATGAAATCCGTTGAAGGCCTGTTTGTCACGGGGGGCGGTTGAGCGCCACATGGGTGAGCGGTGGTTGAGGCCTGCACCTCCATCGATGCGCAGGGTCTGGCCGGTGATGTAGAGAGCCGCGTCGGAGAGCAGGAAACAGACACTGCCACTGACTTCCGCCTCCTCCCCGAGGCGGTACATGGGGATGCGTTGGCGAAAACCCGGCAGCAATTCGCGCAGCAAGGTGGGATCATAGGTGTCGAAGCCGCTGGAGAGAATATAGCCCGGCGCCACCGCATTGACGCGCACGGAGTGGGGCGCCCATTCAATAGCCGCGCTCTGAGTCAGGTTTTCCACGCCGGCCCTGGCGGCGCCGGAGTGTCCCATCATCGGCATCCCACCCACATTGTCGGCAGAAATATTAACTATGCTGCCGCCGTGCGCCTTCATATATTGCGCGAATACCTCGCGCGCCATCAGAAAACCACCCACCAGGTTGTTGCGCACCACCGCTTCGAAGCCGTTTTTGCTAATGTGTTCCAGCAATGCCGGGAACTGGCCCCCGGCATTGTTCACAAGTCCGTGAATGGCTCCTTGATGGTCCAGAATCCGGGCCACTGTCTCCTTCACCCTGTCCTCATCGCGAATATCGAGGCTGAAAGGGCTGCAGCTCCCCCCGTCCGCACGGATCTCGGCAGCCACGCTTTCGAGCTTGTCGAGGCTGCGCCCCAGCAGAACCACCTGCGCGCCGAGGCTGGCCAGTTCATGGGCTATGCAGCGACCGATACCGCTGCCGGCACCGGTTACGACGATGGTTTTGCCGTTGAAGGTGTTGGCGCGCAATACACTTTGGTAACCCATACTGTTATTCCCTTGACGAATCGCTATTGCATCTGAGGTGCTGGATACGCAGAATAACCTAAAGCTACCAAGCAAGTGCTTGGTAAGCAACAGCTTTAATGGGAGTTTGGATGGTTGTTCAATCAAAGGGGCGGGTAGCGGCTCGGCGACCGTCTGGTGCCGGCTCACAGACACTGATCAGCGCACTGGTGGCTGCCGGTGAATTGATCGACCCGGACTCACCGCGGGGCAGGCTGCTGAACGCCGCGGCGCGGCTGTTCGACCAGAAAGGGTATGCGCGCACTACCGTGAGGGATATAGCCGCCGAAGTGGGCATATTGTCCGGCAGCATCTTTCACCACTTCGGCAATAAAGAGGAAATACTCAGTTGCGTGATGCAACAGGTGACTGTGTATGCCCGCGTCCGAATGGCTCAGGCTGTAGAAGCCGCGGCGTCTCCCAGGGAGCGTTTGCGGGCCTGTATCCTGAGTGAACTGGAGGCAATCCACGGTTTGGCGATACCGGGGTTTTCCATTCTCGTGCTGGAATGGCGCAGTCTCTCCAGCCAGAACCAGAAAAAAGTGCTGCGCCTGCGCGAAGACTATGAGCGTATCTGGCATGGCGCCATCGCCGCGGCAAAAGGCCCCAAAAGCGATGCCGCCTTGATACGGCGGTTGCTGCAGGGCGCGCTGATGCATACCTATAACTGGTTCAAACCCTCCGCAAAGGGAATGTCGCTACAACAACTGGCCGACGAAGTGTTGAACGTTTTTTCCCCTCAATAGGCGCCACTCTTCGTTGCTCGTCGCTCATTTGGAACAACCAGACCGCGCTGCTCTTGCCTCGATTGGCACCTTTTCTATCACAACAGGGCCAACTCCGTTAGTGTGAACAGGCCCTAGTCCCTCTGGCGTATAAAGCTCCTGTTGATCCGGCGACCAAATGCGTTATGGGACGAGAATGAGGACTTGTCACAATCCGTTAAAAATAGCCTTGTCGACCCATAGCTGGCGTCGTGGCTCAGTCATCCCCTATCAAATTCCTGGTGCCTGCTAATCCGGCAGGTAAAACAGATCTGGCCTGTCAGACTCGTTTAGCAGGCTGCCGGCGAAGCTTGCCAGGCGGCCCGCTGTCCCCAACAGGAGGGTTTGGACCGCAAATCCAGCGGTTAACTGCTTGGATTGTTGCGCGCTGTTGTGTACACACGCCGCAAACCTTTGCCTGGAAAACCTTGGAGCGATTTTTCAGCTGGGAAGGCAAGGTACTTATCGGAGGTAATAGCAAAGTGAGGCACCCCTGCTAAAAAGCGGCATAGACAGTGCTCATCTTACGCACGGGATTGTGGAACCACTTGGGAATTCCAGTGAAATTATGGCTAAAGTAGATTTCTGTGCCAGATTGGTAATAGGACTGTTTAAATGGAAATATTCCCTATAGTATGATCAAAAAACCTGAGCTGTTTTATGAGTCTGGGAAGCATGGAAGTTCTTAAAAAAGACTGTCTCTAGGGAAATAATGGAACGATAATTTTCCGAATAAAATTTATTTCATTGGATTGCACCGGTAAAAAATTCCGGTCTTTTCTGGTTCAGTGCAGGAAGTCTGATTTTTTCCTGGAGCATAGGCAAAGACTATGAATTGCTCAGCCATGCTGGACTGATAATCAACAACTGTGGCGGTAAATAAGTAAAAAAATTTTAACAGACAGGATTTTCCCAGGTTTGGTTCTCTACCCACACAGCGGAGAGGAAGGAAATATTGCATAATCGCTCCATGGAAGCTTTTCTATCTCCAGCTCTAACGGCATATTTAAATGCGAAATTACAAAAAGAGCTAACCGACAGGGTGAATCTTCGGTGCGTATTTTTTCCTCTCTTTGGCTAACAGCTGTGCTTGCAGCTTCCGGCATCGCCTATGCCGTGATTGCAGCCACCTTGCCCCGGGCGCAGCTATTCGTTACATGGGATAGCCTGGAGCCGGACAAGTGGGCTTCCATCTGGCTCATCAAACAGCATATCGATCCCGATGCGGTGGTGGAGGTGCGGGCTACCGGAGATCCTGTTTCCGATGGTATTCCTTTTGGTGTTCCAGAGGCGGTCTACAAACGCACCGGCAGCCGCTCGGCCTTTGAGAGTCTCCTGCTCGGTTTTGCGCAAGCCGACCCGACACTGCAAGCCATGGGCCGCATTATTACTACTATAGAAACCACTGCGTGGAATGCGCCCAGTGACCCCCTGGTGCATGTGGTCGAGCGGAATTTTCGCCAGTTGCAGGATCGTTACGGTCGCGCCTATGTTCCCATAAGCTGTTATGCCCACTTTTTTGACGTCTTATACGCTCAACTGGCTATGGCAGCCCCCCCGGACATACTCGGTCAATCGCTGAGTTTAGCGGTGGATAATCAATCCTGTGCACAGGCGCCCACCATGGCTGAGCGCACAGGGGCCCTGCGGGTAAAGGAAATGGCAATCGAAAACCTGCTGACCGAGATTGCCCTGAACAAATCCGTCGTATTTGTCGATACGCGCGAGCCTGCGGAATTTCAGCGGTCGCATATTCCAGGTGCTATCAATATTCCCATGCGCAACCTGAATGAAAAAGTCTACCGGCAATTGAGGCAGGCCGACCTGGTGATCAGTTATTGCGTCAAGGATTTTCGCGGCTATGAGGTTGCGCGGCAGATGCTGGACAATGGCCTGAACAATGTTGCCGTGATGAATCCGCACGGCCTCTCCGGTTGGCAGTCTTCCGGGTTGCCCATAACCTCGCTGGACTTGCCGGAAAAGACCGCACTGGAAAAACTTATGCAGTGCGCAAAAGGGCAGCAGGAATGCCTGAAGTAGCCCTCGTAAAATCGGAGCTTGTATTGGCGCCGGACCGCTTGTGGCGCTCGGCACGCCCTTTCTGGATAGCGGTCTTTGTCCTGCCCCTGTGCCTTTGGCATATCACCTCCGACGTCTATGTCTATTTTCGCTACGGCGCCCCCAGTGGTCAGATTTGGTATGTGTTTTCCAAATTATTCGGGCTTTATGGCGCTCTCCTGCTATGGTATCAGGTCGTTTCCACGCTGCTGAAGAAAACCCGCTATGCGTGTGTGCTGCCTCGCTGGACACTGCTGCGTCACCGCTACCTGGGCGGTATGACGCTATTGTTTGTCGCGGGGCATGTGGCATTTTTTGTTACTGCCGTATCCCTGCGCAAAGGAGTGTTCGCGGGGAGTCTGCTGCTGCCGGATTTCCGGGACTTTTATCACAGCGCTATCACTTTGGGATTGGTGGCAAAGTTACTGCTGCTGGTGGCGGTGCTGGCCGCGATGGGGCGGAAGTACATTCCCGGGGTTTGGAAGATGATGCACCGGGGAATGTTTATCGTGGTGGCGTTGGGGCTAGTACATGGCTTCCTTATCGGCACTGAAACCCGCTACGGCCTTTATGAAATATTCTATTGCGCACTCATGACCGCTATAGGAGTGGCATTGTGGCTGCGCTGGCGTGAAGCCGAGGAGATCCGCCTATGAGCACCCCGCTGCAATTTTCACTGCTCCTGCTCCTGTGTTTGTTGTACCCGGCGGCACAAGCTGCCGCGGGCAAATGTGATCAGTGGCCTCGGGGGTTGGTTTTTGTTGGCCTGACCGATGACGGCTGGCAGACCTATGCCGTGACCAAAGCCGGCCACGCGCCCGCCAACATGCATCTCGACACTGAAGCGAGAACACCAATATATACATCCGCGCCGGAGTCCCTGATCTATATCGACGATGCCGGGCGCGTCAACCAGCTGTCGCTGCAACCGCGCAAGGGCAGGGTATTGCTGGCTCCGTCCAGCGACGCCAGTTACGCCCAGCCGGAATTCGATCCGCAGAACAACGCCCTGTACCTGGTGCAGCTCAAGGCTGGCAAGAGTGTCGATACGGATATATTGCGCCTGGACCTGGCCACTGAAACCGCCAAACCCGTGGTGCTACAGCGCTCGGCACAATTTGAGCCGAAAAGCGCCCGGGACTGGCTCTACTACAGCAACGTCCACTGCGTCGTCGGCTGTGGCAAGATCATCCAGGAAATCTGGCGCTACCATACAGTTAGCGGCATCGCGGAGCAGGTCACACTGCTAAATACTATCAGCCGGCAGCCGGTTGTAGACCAGCAAAACGACTGGTTGTATTTCAGCAGCAACGCCGCTGGCAACTACCATATCTACCGCCAGTCGCTGACCGGGCAGGACAGCAGGCGGGTCGAGCAGCTCACCCAAGGTGCCGTCACCGACATGTCGCCCGCCATACACCAAAACCGCCTCTATTTTATCCGCCACAATGCCACCGGCAGCCAGTTGATGTGCCGGGATAATGACAGTGGTGAATTGCTTGCCCTGGCGCTGCCGGGCGGCGTGGGGGACATTCGCGACCTGGAGATCAACTGATGCCCAATCACCTGATTGTTTTCGCCTTGCTGCTGGGCATATCCATGCCCTTATACGCCTCCGTCAGTATCGAGCAGTATGGTGCACAGGAGTTCAACCCCTCGCTCGGGCAGACGTTTGATATACCCGTCCGCATAGACGAGCCCGGCAGCATACAGGTGGAAATCTTTACCCCGGACGGCGATTTGGTGCGCAGCCTGCCCGGCGGCAGGCAGGCCGAGGCGGGCGTCTATCCCGTTACCTGGGATGGCCGGGACCAGGCCGGCACACCTGTGCCTGACGAAGCCTATATTCCCGTGGTCAGGCTGGTGACAGGGCGCGATGGGGAAGCTGCCAGCTATGATCCCCGCGCAATCAGTGGTGGTGGGGAAGTCATCCTCCCGGTCACCACCAACGCCCGCCAGCAGCTGATTTTTCAGCTGGACAAGCCCTCGCGGATTTTAGCGCGGGCAGGGGTCAAGTCGGGCCCCATGATGAAATCCATCCTCAACTGGCAGGTGCGCGGCAGGGGTCGCAATATGGCCTTGTGGAATGGCAGCGATCAGGATGGCCTGGTGAATCTGTATGACAACGACAATCTGGCGCTGCTGGTCACTGGGTTTGAATTGCCCCTGCATTCCATTATCGCCGTCGGCAACGAAAATCTTGAGTACCTGGCCTGGCGTGCCGCCAGGCAGTGGCCGGTCGGCATCCCGGACTTGAGCGAGGCACAGTTTGAGCGCGACGGACGCCGTATATCCCGCCATTATTACTTGCCGCGCTCGGTGGAAATAGATCCCCGAATCACCCTCGAAATTATCGACCAACTGCCGGTTGGCGAAGACGGAATTCCCATTGTATCCGGGCCCATCGCACTGCGGGTGGATATGCACAAGGAAGATCGCTGGGCGATGCAGCAGAGTTTATATGAAGTGGCGTTTTTTGTTGATTATGAGTTCCTGTCCGAGGAGGAACAGGGATATATGCCCCTCACTTGGCGCTGGAACCCGGTGGGCCTGAAGCCGGGTATTCATATGGTAACGGTGAATGTGTCCGGCTTTAACGGCCAGGTGGGTGTCAAAAGTCTGCAGATAGCAATATCCAAATAATATTCCGGAGGCGGTTTTTCCCCGCGGTGCCACCGGCTGCAATGGGCGGGAAACCAGCACCAGCTCGATGGAAATTCCAGTAGTAAATTGCGTAAATCTATTGTTCGTGAGTTCGACTGGGTGCTGGTTAGGATTCAGGTACTGGCCAGACTACAGCAGGGAGGTTGACCATGTCATCCAGCTTTGAGATAAAAAAGAAAAACCACAGAGCTTCGCTGTTCAGTTTTTTTATTCTGCTCAGCCTGTTCACTCCAGGTTTGGCGACACCAGTACACAGTTTTCATTTCCCCTGGGATCAGGGGCACGACACCACCAGCCCCAACAATCCCTCTGATCCGGGGCCCTGCGAGGGAGGCTCCTGCGAAAACGACAGTTGCAACGCCGCCAGTACCGCTACGACAGTATCGGCAATGTCACCCACAAGGACGGGCAGGCCTACGTCTACGGCTCCAGCAAGCCCCACGCGGTGACCCAGGTGGGCAGCAGCAGTTATGTCTATGCCGACAACAACGGCAATCTCACTTCGGATAGCACCGGGCGCCTGTTCAGCTATACCACTTTTGACAAGCCGCACCTGATCAGCAACGCCAGCGGTGACAGTACTGCCTTTGACTATGGCCCTGACCGGGCGCGCTACAAGCGCGTGGACACGCGGGCCGGCGGGGAGGTCATCACCACCCTGTACCTGGGCACTGTGGAGCTGATCAAGCGCAGCAGTGAAAGCACGGTTAAGTGGAAGCGCTATCTGCCCGGTGATGCCGTATTTACCTATACCACCAATGCCGCCAATGCGCAGCAGAGCCTGGACAAGCGCTACCTGCTCAAAGACCATATTGGGGTGTCCTGACAATACTGGACAGTCCCGCTTTAAGCCGCTTTGGCTGATTCCCAATACTTCTTGGCGAATTCAGTTGGGGCCAAGTTGCCAAGCCGTGAGTGGCGACGTTGGCGGTTATAAAAAATCTCGATGTACTCCC
>NZ_JBFLAB010000047.1:0-33569 GCF_040742695.1 Microbulbifer discodermiae
AGTCCGTCTTGAAGGCGGGGAAAGCTCGCCACCAAGGCCCGTAAGGGTAAAAAATGGCCTTAAATCGTCTATTTGGGCCGAGAATTGCGGATTCAAACGATTACCGTGTTTGAATCTGGCTGAAAATCAACAGCCTGCTAGTGGTCAAAACCAAACCCTGTGTATCCGTGTAATTGCCGCCAGTGTGTTTCAGGTTATCCACCAGGTAGAGGCCGCCCCTGTCCAGCTCCCCTATCAATGCCTCCCGCTGAGCCGGGTCCGCCGCGCCATAGCAGGCCTGAATCTTCGCCAGCAGCTGCAGCAGCGAATTCACTGACGCCTCCTCCGCGCCGGCCCGGATCGAATCCGCCACCAGTTGTGGCACTTCTATGGGTTTGTAGGCGAGGCTGCTCACCTGTGCCAACAGGTAGGCCATGCGGTCCGAGTAGGGAGCGCGATTGCCGGGAAAACTGAGATGCTGGCGATCGGAGAAATAGTCGATGTGTTTATTCATAACAGTGTTTGATGATCATTCTGGTTTTTCGAAAGTAGCTATTCGCAGACAGATGAACAGGGTTTGGCCAGCAACCCGCTACCCTGAACAAAATTGTTTGGGCCCTATATCAAGCCTCTATCCGCTTGCCCTGTGGCGAAACCCGCGCACAAATACGTCACAAATCCGTACCAGACAAAGCCATAGAAGGCTTGTCAGCAAGCCGTTAGCTCCGCGGCGCCCCAAAAAAATGGCTTGCGGACCCAGTTTTCCAGCGGGGTTTGCCCCAACCCGGTCCCGGCACAATAAAAAGCTGTGATCGCATATCCTTACGCGCCATTACAAGTCGTTACACTGAATTACAGCTGTGAAAATTCCTCCACTCCAGTATCGCCGGGTAAATTGGTGGCTAGGGAACCTCTGAATAATTCTGTGCAACCTCAGGCTTTGCGCATCCACAGCTGCCAGTAGTGCCATTACTCCCAACCAAACTTAAACAAAGCGCCCTCATCAAGCACCAATCCCCAAGGTTGTACCGCCACTCCACCGAACTATCATAGCAGAGTGGACCCGACAAAAAACCTCAATGGTTGCTGGTCAACGCCTGGCGAGCTTCTTCCCACTCAGTTTTGCGGCACACCCAACAGGTGGTTGAAAAAGCTCTCCCTGGCTTTCCTCAATCCGGCTTTATGCGACCGTGCTCCCCATTGAGACCCCCGGGCAAAGCAATTTACAATTGGCGCCCTGGCACAATATGCAATATCGTACCAGCGGACTAATTGGCCCTTGATCTTGACGTCTTGTTACTCATAAACTAAGTTCCCGACAAAGACCCCCAATAAAGAAAGTTAACCGGCACCAGCTTCAAGCTGAATAATTACATGAGAAGCGGAAGCAGACTCTACCCCAATAGAAAAATCCTGCACCGGGAGTGCAAAACATAAAATATGCGTTCAATATGCGGCAGCCCTGCGCACCCAAAAATTACAATAAAATAGAGCTACAATCCCGCAAGAAATCAGGTTTCCATTTAACATTGACCAGGCAAAGAAAATAACTGATCAGGTCAATAGCATTATTATTTATTCAACAGTCAATACCCGTCAAAAGGAGTAGATACCCTATGGAGTCAACCATTGCAGATGATGAAAAGAAACTGAACAAGGTCAGCCAGGTCGGCGGCGGACCCGCGCATGAGGGGGACGCGGAGAGGGATGCCAGGGATGCAGATACAGCTCGAGAGGATGCAGAATCCTCCCTCCAAGAAAATATACACGAGAGGATAGAGCGCGACAGGGAACAGGCGGAGCAGGCCATAGAAGCAATAGCTTCCCCACATAAAGCAGAGCTACAGAAATCATTAAACGAAAAATTAGAAACTCTGGAAGAATCTTCACAGAAAGCCATTGCAGAGGTGAGCAAGCTAAAAAGTGAATTTGTTGAAGACGTTAAAAATGTAAGGAGTTTGGGCGAAAGGTTTAAAAAATTATTGACAGATTCAAGTCTCAGCGAAGCGGAAAGAAACAAAGAAATGGATGCTATTGTAAAATCCATGGAGAAGATTTCACCGGAATTTGCAGAGGCAATGGAAAATATACGACCAGAAGTCATCTCAACGCTTGCCGCCAGAGATACTTTGCTTTATCTGAAAAAGGTTGTAACATCTGAATCGGCCAAAAAACAAATGCAGAAACTGGTGCTATTTCTGGATAAAGCACCGAAAGAGGCCGCATCACTTTTTAAAAATGTGAAAGTAGATGCAACAAAGAAATTACAGGAAGCCTTTAAGCCACTGGTGAAAACTGGCAAGATAGTTCTGGGGCTTTTAGCCTTTTTGCTGTTAGATGATATTCTCAAATCCTTCGAATCTTCCAAACGGAATCTAAAACACAACTACGCAGATGAGAAGGATGCCAAACTAGCAATATCGATGGATAGATACACTTTGATTGCCGAGCATCTGAAGGACGCCTGCAGTGACACTGGCAATCCATTCATGCAGCTCTACTATCAGTTGGGCCAGCTGGCTGTTTTGGACCATGCCTATACCAACACCCTGTCGGAATCAGACTACAGCGACATCGCTTCGATTATAAAAGATCAGCCCATCGCCAATTATCGAGTTATCCTGCCTGAACTGCTTGACTTCAGAGCGGAATCCGGCGAACGGCTTAGCTTAAGACATATCAGAATGATGCTGTTAATAAAATATGTGGAGTAAAAAACATGTCGAGTATCAAACTGCCCCAGAACAGTTTAGACAAAAAGCAATGGGCAGAGAAAACCAAATTAATAGAGAAAATATACAAAGATACAGAAAAACACCTAAAACATCCTTTTACCTTACCGGACGCGAACGCCAAGGAATACAATTATTACGACAACCAAAATCAGTGGAAATTTTATGTATCTCCGGATAAATTTGCCAGTCCGCTTGGAGTTGATTCCGGAAACAGCAATGGAATAGATTTTCAAAAAACCCTGTGGAAACTGGCTGCAACTGCCTCCTGGGCCGGTGGTGCCGGCGCAGCTACAGCCTTTCAACTGGTGGAAACCTTTTTAGGACCTGCGGATAGTGGAGGCACACAACTAACTTTCCTAATGAATTATATGGAAGATATCGTAAAGCACGAAATACAGGAGGATACCCTAAATACTCTCTATGGGAATATACTCAGCGCCAAGGGATTGTTAACCCGGGATGTCGCCACTTATATGCCTGAAATATTACAGGATGACAAGTACAACACTCTACAGAAGATGTTAATCGACAGACTGCAAGGTGTAGAGGGTCTTCTCAATAAAATAAGTGCGCCCGACTATGACGGGAATGATTCAGCGATCATGTTCTATACCATGGGCGTGCTTTGTATAATAGCGCTGAAAAAAGTACTTGCCAGAGTTGACTCTATAAGAAATAACAACTCGGATCCCATGTATTCCATATATACACAACAGATATTCAACGATCTGGCCAACAAAGAAGCATATCTGGATACACTGGAAAGGAAATTGCACTACCTTATACACAAACGCTGCTTTATACCCTATACACCAGCGGGAACAAATTACGTGCGCAATAAGTCTAGAGATCTCGAAGGGGAATATGGGAGCATAGCGCAAATATATACCCTGCAGAGAGATAAGGATAAGAAGTACGAAATCAATCCGCTATATAAAACGATTCCGAAAGAAGAATTTTCCTTCCAATTCAAAATATCCGGAAGAAATGCCGACGATAATCAAAGAGCATTTTGCATGGGAGACAGCGATGTCGGCCACGAAGTATTCTTCTGGCAAAAGGAGGATAATGAGAAGGAAAGAAATATTAATAACTGCAATATCTACCGATATTCCAAAGGTAGATACTGGTATTTTTTACAGCAGTATGAGGGAATGATCAGAACCTTTTGCAAACTATGTGAAATAGGACGTGACAAAAATCTGTCCTATGAGGATAGGGATCTGGAAGACGGATTCTGGAATTAAACAAGAGAAGGCGGGACTCCACCAAGCCTGCCTCACAACAATCCGGAACTGTTCAAATCCAATCCCAGAAAATCTATAATAGCAAAAGTGATTTTCAACTTCACGTCATAAAATTCACTCCGTCCGGGCGCAAATGCACCATTCCCAATTACCAGACCGCTGTTGCAAACCGGGAAGTTCGGATTGCAAATAGGCACCCCAAATCAGGGCTGGGAAAAGCCAGGGGGATTGTTTCAACAACCTACCATTAAAGCTATAGAGACCATGTGGCCAGCTAGATCGACCTTGAGCGAATTGATAACACTTATTAAATAATTGGATAGAAATTAACCCCCCATACTTATTCGACAGAAAATCATACTGAATCCTCCATATCTTCAGGCATTTCGATGATCCCAGGTGGAGGATTTGATATTCTCCGGTGCACTGTCTCTACAACTTGTAACTAACCGGCAACTGATTGAAATCCTATGGATGCACTGACCGATATACTGAATACACTGCGCATGTCCAGCAGCTTGTACTTTCGTACCAATCTTACAGCCCCCTGGGGGGTGGAGGTGCCCGCAAAAGGGGCCGTTGCACGCTTCCATATCGTGATAAGGGGAAACTGCTGGTTGCAGGTTGGAAACGAAACGGAATGGACACCTATGGCAAACGGCGACCTGGTCATTGTGCCTCACGGGACTTCGCATCGACTGGTGAACGAAAAGACCACGGAGGCACGCCCCCTGGATGATGTTTTGCAGGAGGTCGGCTTTACCGGCTCCGGACCTCTGGTCTATGGCGGTGGCGGCGCTGGCTGCACCCTGGTCTGTGGCGAATTGGCGTTCGACGCTCTGGGTGTGCACCCCCTCCTGGAGAATTTACCCGGCAAGCTGTACGTCTCCGGCGACACCAGCTACAACGCCAAATGGCTGGATAGCGCTATAGGGTTTATAGGACACGAGGCCGCCAAGCTGGACCCGGGCGCTCACGCCATTATTTGCAGGCTATCTGAGATTATCCTGATCCAGGTGATACGCACCTATTTGGCCACCAGCAAAGAAATTGTGCCCTTTTTATCCGCCTTTACCAGCTCCCGTATTGGCAAGGTACTGTCTGCGATCCACGCGGAACCGGCAGAGGACTGGACTGTCGAACGCCTGGGTCAGATGGCCAATATGTCCCGCTCCTCCTTTTCCAATCACTTTGCGGAATTGGTGGGAATGAGCCCTTTGCAATACATTATCTTTGTTCGCCTGCAACTGGCAAGCCGCTTATTGATTGAAACCTCCAAACCATTGATCAATATCGCAGAGAATATTGGCTACCGCTCGGAAGCGGCATTCAGCCAGGTTTTTAAACGACAGTATGGCATCAGGCCCGGTGAATTCCGCCGCAGCCATACCAGAATTGTGTCATAGGCCGGTTCAACTTTTAAAACAATTTAGAGTTTCATTGATCCTTTTGGAATCAATACAGCATCCCTCGCCCGCTGTTTGGCATTACTCGCTCTGCAAAAGCAGGAGGAAATGATGAATATTAGCGCAATAGAAAATTATGTGTCCCAACTGGAACTAACCGATATAGAGGGAAATAAAATTCCTATTGGAAATGGCAACAAGATCTGGCTATCCATATTTCGCGAAGCAACTTGTCCATTTTGTAATATACGCGTGTATGAAATGACCCAAAAAGCGGAATATTTTCTTAAAAGCGATATTCGCATAGTTGCGATTTTCAAGTCTTCCAGCTCCGATACAAAAAAATTTATTGCACAGCAACCAAGGCCATTCCAGATCGTAGCCGATCCGGATGCGTCGATCTATCGCGGATTAAGCCTTCGATCCTCCTTTAGCGCCAAGCTAAAAGCTATATTGCTGCAAATGCCGCGATTACTGCGGGGGCTGTCACTGACCGGCACAAGGGGCCTGGTAACCAGCAACCAGTTGCCAGCGGATATTCTGCTGGATGGAAAAGCCAAAGTCCTCAAAATCTATACGGCAAAAGACATCTCGGATCATATCCCCTTCTCGGAAGTAGACCGGTTTATTTAAGGCCTGTTGACACTAACAAGCATTTTTTAAATATCAGTCATCGATCTGCTGCTCTGAGCAGAGGGGCTGCCTCTGGTTTCGCGCCCTGCGGAGTTAGAAATTGCTTATGTGGACCCACCACACTCCGCAATTCCTGCCTTGCAGGCCACAAAACCTGAAGCAGCAGGGCTATCTCAGTTAGTGTGAACAGGCCCTAGTTACCGCGTTGATAAGTGGGGGCCTTCCTCTACCTGGCTGCCTATTACTTGAATTTCTTTTTCCTTAAAGTCAGATACAGATCGCCATACTCGAATTTATGTTTGGACGAGGAATAGGTCAGGTGGTTGTGACATATCAATTGGTGATGTCCATTGTCCGAGCCTACTCGGCTAGTGTGATTTTCTGAGACATCGAGCGCACCCAGAAACTCAAAATATTCATCCCCTTCATTCATATCCTCATACTTACGGAAATGTAGATGCACCGCCATCCCTACGGTATGCGAATAGTCCTTGGGGTTAGCTGAGCGGAACATTGTAATCGCCGGTGCATATATGTTTTTGGAGCTTCCCCACTCGTAATAATTTTCACCTGCCGAAACGCACCGACCTCCCACCAATCGATAATTTTGGCCTTCAAATTCAAAAATTGAAACGCCACGATTCCAATCAGTGATATTATTGCTGCACAACATCAAGGATGCAGCCGGCCATTCCCAGGGTGGATTGGGGTGGCTCATGGGGTTTTTACTCTGCCCATAGGCGAGCTTTGTTTTAGTTCTATGATCACCAAAGTCCAGACCCTCGGGGACTATAAAGGTCTTATTTGTCGGTTTTTTCGCGGCTTGATCCTTATAACAAATGGTATAAAATCCATAAATAACGGGAGAATCCAGCACGGCATCTTTATTTTCCGCGTAATTTTCAAAGGCGTTTTTTAATTCAACTTTCCGTGCATCACTGTCGGCAAGCTCCCATATCCCCATTAGCCCGTCTTTTGAAGGTTGAATGGGCACGGGGTTCTCTTTAACGGCATCAAAATAACCCTTGGAAAAGGCATTGATACTGTTGTCATCATTCACCGAAGGTGGTGCTGCACCAAACTGTTTTATATTGGACACCGATTCAAAGTGTTCGGTTACCTCTGAAGATTCAACATCGATGTTGGAACTCATCGCCACATGTCCCAGTTTTACATCGAACTCACCGTATACTGTCGCCGTGGCAACGGTCACATCTTCGGTATATGTATCGTCGATGGACATATCGATCGCCAGAGCGCCACCATAAATTAATTCATGGATAAAGTGCGTACCATGATTCCGGAATAGTTCGTAGGGGTCACCCGAATTAATCGCATGCCTGGCGTGGTCTGTAAGGCGTGACTTAAGATCATCCAGATTGGCACTCAGGCGCAGGCTAAAGTAGCTTCTTTGATAACGAAAAATACAAAACCAGCGGCTGCTGGTTGAACCGTGGCTTGTGGAAAAAGCCGCTTCCATTTCCCCCTGAAAAGCTTTGTATTTTACATCAATACCCAGGCCAGCTGTCACTTCCGTATAAACCTCCTCCAGGGATCGCGATATGATTTCCGTATTATTGGCGGAGTGGAGGTTAATAACCTGGATTTGTTTTGGGCACTTGTATTTATCGTCAATAACGATATTACAGTTGCTGTCACTGGTATCCCAGGGTTCAAATAACGACTCGGTAACATTACTTGCCAACCAGACTGGATCGGTTAAAAAACCACCTTCGAAAATATTCATCACCCCACCCAGGATGGGTAGATTTGGAACTACTGGATGCGTCATAAATTGCCTCTGTATTTATCGATTATTCGTGGCGGAATTTTAATCCTTCTTTTGATCTCCATTCAATAAGCTGCCATTACAGCCTATTACAAAAATGGAATTACTCTTCGGTTTTAGCTTCCCTTTCGAGCCAATCCTTAAACTTTAACCTTTTTGCACAATCGATATGGAGTTTTGTGACACTGATCACATTTAGATTGAAAGCTTGTATAGCTCTCACAAAGCTATGCAAGCGACCGGTACAGCATTGGAGATTACAGGGGGTCGCTGTTTTAATTTACCCTGTGTTGGTTGACAATGATTGGAGCCAGGTCAGTAATGGTAGAACTTACCTGGCTGATATTGTATAAATGGGGTTATATCCTTTGTTCTTGCGAACAGTTCGGTTGGGTTGATATGGTTGTTAAATGGAACCTAAGACCCTTCGCGTCGTCTCCGATCTGCGAAACCGAGAGAAGGGTCTCTATTTACCTTACTAAGTGATGCTTATTCCATTCTTACACTTACCATAGGAGAGCAGGTAGGCGACACGAAACGGTTTAGAGTTTGTGTTGATTTTCGCCTGGAGTTCGGGGTCATCGCAGAAAACCCACAATTCATCCACCCACTGTTTGCTGGGCTTGAGCATCATGACCTGAAAGCCGTATTCACTAACGTCGTTGTCTTTTATCGGGGCGGGTACGTCAAGTGGATCCACCTGAAGAATCTGACCTCTGACATCGACCGTGTTGACGCTGCCCTCATATTTGGCACCAATCGATCCAGTAAACTCGACATACCCACCTTCACCCACTCCATTAAAAGTAATCTCTTCTCCTCCGGACGCGCCAGCTGTAATTTTGGCATAGACATCCCAGCCAAATTCGGTTCCCTTGGTCGTTTTGCCGGTGTAAGCTTTCACCTGTTCAGACGCTTCTGTCCATGCGATGTTGGCATTTTTGGGAGCCACCTGGTTAGGTCGGAGAACTTTTCCGACATAGTCACTTCCCCATGGTGCATATGGCCATTCATCCATACCCGGAGGTAGAATTCCAGCCATGGGCCCGCCTTTTTGGTTGGGGTCATAGTCACCATTTGCGATCGCCTGATTTCGCGCGTCTATGCGCTCATTCAACTGATCTTCCAACTGTTTCATTGTTTCATTGATCGCGTTCTCGGTATACGAGGTTAAATCACCAGGTGTCACATAATAACTCGTAAAGTCGTGATCGACCGCCTGTGTATAGCGCGGCACAATGGATACAATCGAAGGCGAGTTTGTATCCAGCTTGCCATTATTATCAAGCATGTGAACGTCGTTTCGGACCATCACAGTGCCATAGCAAAATACCGTGCCGTCCGGAACCACTTTGCCCTCATTATCCGTCTGTGTTGTATGGATGATTTCATCCAGGGCTTGATTGCTCACCGCCTCTGACCATTTACCCGATAGACCAAAGCCGGCTTCAAGGTCAATATATGGACCGATACCCTTTGTCGTTTTAGCCAGAAAATGGACTCCCATCTCTCCCATCACCGCGTGCTGAACTTCTCGAGAGCTGGTTTTTTCACTGAGGTAATGAATGGAACCGTGAGAGCGACGTGCATAGTCGGCGTCAGGGGCATCCATAGTGTTGGACTGTGGAAATGGCATCGGGGAATCAAAGAGTGCGCGGACGACTAAAGAAGAAATATTGTATTGGCATTTTCCATAGGTCCCTGTCGTATCTGAAATGTTATAGATTTCAGCAGCGTCCGTACGGCGAAGCGATCCATAGGTTGAGTACTTCCCCTTAATGTGATCATCGACCACGAAGATGTTCTCGTAGATGTCATAATAGTATTCGTCTTTATCTGAACTTTCTAGTGCCGGACTATTTTCCGGTACACGCTGTCTCTTACCGTCGACTTCTTTGTAGGGACTGCCGACGATGAATGAAGCCAAAGGCATCTTTTGAGAGGAATGAGGGTTATTCCACACCAATGTCTCAGGTGTCAAGGTACCGACAATATTACTTAGATCACTATTAGTTTCGGGATCATTCAGAATTAATTTGCGAAATACCACATCTTTATCATTGCTGCGACAATAATAGAATCTGGGGTTTCCTATAGGGTCTAACGCTGCATAAACGCCTCGCAAGCCTCCGTCAAGATTGATAACGGACGAGTCACCATCAGAGAGCTCTTCACCCTTGTGCTCAAAAATAGTGATCCAGGCTTCGTTGTCTTCATGCTGCCCGGTAGCGACATAGGTTTTCCCGAGACAAATGAAACCACATGCGGTGACTTGACTCCCAAGCGTTGATTTCTGTTCATTTTCTCCGCCCTTCATCGTATAAGGGTTGCGCAAAGTTAGCCCTTGAGCACCATCGTTCAATTGCTGTTCGATGTCCACCTCGGAAAACCGCATGGTCTTTCCATCCTGCTCCTGCCAACCAATCAGTAAAGATTGATTCGGGAGCCTGGTAATACAGCAAGCCCGAAGCATATTTGGTGTGTCTCCCTCATAGGTAAATGGTATCGGCTCGCACCAGCCTCCTGTGCCTTGAATACCTTTGACATCCTCCACTCTCGACTTTCGCGAAATCTTGAGAGTCTGATTGTCTGCATTGTCAATCCAAAGCAAATACAGATAAAGTTCCGACACAACTGCTGAGATCGCATGTCTCGTGTAAAAAGAGGTGCCCTTTGTGGTTTTTATTGTCTTGATTTGCCATTCACTCGATTGAGTTAATGAGTCGAAATCGCCGGACTTCAGGTCTGCCAAAGCACCCTTCGATTCAGAGATGGCATGATTACCGTTCATGTTGCCCAGATAGTAGAGGCTACCGTCAAATACTGCAGTTGCACCTGTGTTATTTGCATTTGGTGTATCCGGGAGATGATATATAGATGATTCCTGATATGACATTCTGTTTTCCTTTTTAGTCATGTTGAGAATGCAGCTGTGCGGGTGCATCAGCCGCCTAGCGAGGTGGTAACACAGGTGTCGGGGGCAATTTCTATTGCCTGGCCGATGTTCCTGCAACCCAAGCTACTGGTTAATTTAACTGCATTGATCTGATGAACCGCCTCAAGCAGTAAACGAAGATGGAGCATGTCTCGATAGGGAAGGCAGGCAACTGCCTTCTCCGAAGAGGTTTTATTTATTCCCGACTGTAGATTTCCCACCATGATCGCGCGCAAAATGATAGCGCCTTTGATGACGTTGCTATCGACGAGGCGGATCAGGGTTCGGGCCACACTGCTATCGGAATCGCTGACGCAGATGACAAACCGTTCTCCGGCCATCAACCACATTTTCCTTGTGTCGCAGAGCCGTTTCTTACCCCCGGTAATATCACAGGATATTTTTTCAGGCTGCCCGGAAGCAGGAATGAAATCAGGTGCAGCCAGAAAATCGACACTGCCGTCGCAGGAATCCTCGTCGTTTGTCGTTCCAACACAATCGGTGGCATAAAATTTATTTGCACCAGAATCAAAAATGGCTTTTCTGAATACTTCAGAATGAAGATAACCAGGCACCTCAACTATCTTCCCTGCTGACACATTGTGCGGGTATTTCCGTTTGTTTCGCAAAATCAAAAATGTCCGTATATGCTTTTATACTTTTATTCATTCATGTAACGCCCCAGGTTAAACATCGGAATTATTAGCTGTGAGGGATCGGAGGCCTCCCTGCCGATGTCGTTCAACGGCCCGCTGACATCGTCTTGCCAAATCCGGGTTTCGTCAAAGTTGGCATAGCCACACGCCCTGAAAGTTGGAGCCTGGCCTCTGGTTCAAATTCGATGGTTCAGAACTTTAACGTTTCCTCCTAAACGAGTCTTACGTTCAGATCTTAATGAATTGTTAATGTGTATGACTGGTTGCATAAGCGGGTTTCTTACGCAGTGTTATGAGGTTTTCAGCCGTGTTTTCTCTGCAGGGTGCTTTTTTGCAGAGAGTAATTAGAGATTGATTAAGACGGCGGATGGATCAGCCGGATGTGGACCGGGTAATCGGTATTTTTGGGATAGTGGTCTTGCAAGTGAGGACGTTTCGCTATCAGCTATTTTCCAGCAAAGGTTCGCAGTTTGTTTCGACAATGCGGTAACCAACTCCGTGCACTGTGATAATTACCTGCTGCTCTTGTTTATGCTTCAGCTTGGTCCTCAGGCGGCTGATGATGACATCCAGACTGCGGGTCGAGCCAGTTTCACCATCGGCCCGCAGGATGTTGAGCAGACGATCGCGCTGTACGACTTTACCGGATACCCGGGTTAAGGCCGCCAACACACGATACTCGCCGTCACTCAAGGCTACACTGGCTCCATCCGCGTAGCGGATAGATCGTGCCCCAAAATCCAGACTGGCATGATTGAATTGGTAGTATCTGCTCTCTTCAGTCAAAAGCAGACGATCTCTGCGTTTTAAAGCCTTGATCCGTGCTGAAAGTTCCGGCAGCTCAAAGGGTTTCGGCAGATAATCGTCTGCCCCCATTTCCAGGCCAACCACGCGGTCTACTGGGGCAGACTTTTTCGAGATCATGATGATACCAACCCTGGGATTGGACCGCCGGAACGTATCGATCAGTGCGAGTCCGTCGCAATCCGGTAGCAGAATATCCAACAATACGATGCCGGGCTTGCGCGAGAAAAAGATTTTCCGGGCTTCTTTACCTGTGCCCACGGCATCGACCTGATATTCCTGGCTGTTGAGATACTTAACAATCAACGAGCGGGACACCGGCTCATCCTCTACCAATAGTATCCGCATGATCACGCTTCTCAATGTCGTCGGGGATATCGATCACATAATCCCGCAAACTCTGGATGGTAGTCTGGTACAGCTCCGAAACCTCAACCGCAGCCTGTCGCGCTTGCGATTCGCTTATGGTGGTGGCTGAAGCCTCAATTCGATCGCAGGCAAGATACAGGGCTTTCAGCCCCAGCATGGCCGCCACGCCAGCGAGACGATGAGCGCTGTGCGTTATCGCCTTTGGTCTGTTTTGGTTCAAGGCTTCGATCAAAGCAACATGACAGGTGGCACTGTGTTGCTCAAATTCTTCCAGTACCGCTCTGAAGGTTGACGGTGGCAGGGCGCGACAGTGGCCGTCAAGTTGGGCCTGATCGACCAGGGGGACGGCATCCGCCACGTTGGGCAGTTGTTCGCTCTGTGTAACAGCAACACAAGGTTCAGCTTCGGCCACCATGATACCTAGGTCCACCAGGATCTCCAAGAGTTGAGTCAGCTCGAAAGGTTTGGGCAGGAAAGCCTGACAACCAGCCTGTAAACTCGCCTCCCGGTCGGCTGCAAAGCTGGAGGCACTGATCATAACAACGGGTGTCCGGAGTCCTCTCCCTCTCAAAATGGCTACCGTCTCCAGACCATCCAACCCGGGCATGCGCTGATCCATGATGATCAGATCTGGCGGATGATTGTCCACCCGCTCCAGGCATCGCTCGCTGCTCTCGGCCTGATCCACCAGAATCCCCAAGGGGCTGAGCAACTCTGCCAATAAGGTGCGATTGGGTTTGACGTCGTCCACCACCAGGATTCTGGGGACCTTGCCAGTAGCGGGGGTAACCGGGGCAGAGCGGTTAATATTCTGGTGCTGTGCTTCCGGCTGGATGGGAATACTGAACCGGAAGGTACTTCCCTCGCCGACCCGGCTCTTCACACCGAGTGTTCCCCCCATTATCTCTACCAGTCGATGACTGATACTCAAGCCCAATCCCAGACCCTTTTCCACCCCGCCTTTAGTGTGTACCTGATGGAATCGCTCGAAGATTCTCTCAGATTCATTGGCGGCAACCCCCGGCCCTGTATCGGTAACCGAAAGGGTAAGCAGGCCATCGCTATAAGTTACCTCCAGCGACACGCTGCCGTGGTCGGTGAACTTTATCGCATTTCCCAGCAGATTGATCAGCACCTGGCGCAGCAGACGAATATCACAAACGAGCGCTGCAGGCAGGGCGGTTGGTATCACCAGATTGAGGGAGAGTTTCTTGTTATCAGCGCGCAACTGAAACAGGCGGATTAAATCCGGAAACAGCTGCCTGGGTTCCCATGCCGTCAATTCCAGCTCCACGCGGCCGTTTTCGATGCGTACCAGGTCGAGAAGGTCATTGATCAGTACCAACAGATGTTCTCCCCCCTCTTGAATCGCCCTGGCATGGCGTTGGTAACGCGGTTGCAGATCGGGGGCGGCGGTCAATAATTGCGAAAAACCGAGAATGGCATTCAGTGGAGTACGCAGTTCGTGACTCAGGTTCGCCAGGAAGACACTCTTAGCCTGGTTTGCCGCTTCAGCCGTCTCCCGTGCAGTTTGCAGCTGTTCTGCCCGCTGCTGGCTTTGCTCCAGGGTACGGCGCAGAGTATCGATCATCTTCCATACGGTGTAGGCGGAGATGCCAGCGAGTATGCTCAGGTTATAGGCGCTCAGTACCCAGGTGCTCGGTTGCCGGATGAAAGCCTCAAAATCGATAGGGAAGCTCCACCCCCAGCCAACCACAGCGACACCGACCGCCCCAATGGTCAGTGCTGTTAGCACAATGAGAAAAAGCCCTACCTGCACCGGCAACAACAACATGGCTATCATGGTGATCAGAATGAGTACACTCTTGGCGTCAGTTTGCGGGCCTGAGAGAAAGAAGCCGATAGCTGCAGCTAACCACCACAGGCCCACGAAGAGGATCGCCCGGGCAAGGTAAGGAATACGTTTTCGATAGAAAATCAACAGCAAAAAGAAGCAATATAAGACGAGCCTGACGGTGTTGTTGGGGGCCCACCCGATCTCATAGGCGCGGACGCTCATAATCACCATCCCCGGAATGTAGCAGACAGCCATGACCAACATCAGTCGATCGAGCAGGTGCGTCCGAGTTTGGTCAAAGTTTTGTTGGAGCGTCATAGTAATAGAAGAGTACCAGGTGCCCTGTAGAAACCGGGGAGCACGCTACTACAGAACCAACCTAATAGAAACTGAATGGCTTAAGCCTTTTACACCGCATCGTATTGAGACTACTGCATTCCATTAACCCGGCAATCAAGTAAATGAAGCATAATGCGGATATGAATAATGAAGCTTCCCGCAACCTGTCTCCCTCGGCTCAAGAGGAAAAACGAAAACTCGCTATCAAGCTCTGGAAGCAGGGAATGTCCCAGAAAAAGGTTGCAGAGATAGCGGGTACCACACCGCAAACTATGAGCGGATGGGTGAAACGATTCGAGGCCGAGGGCCTGTCAGCCTTGACGGCCAGAAAACGTGGTGTATCCCTTGGTGAACACCGACGTTTAACGGCTGAGCAAGAGAACTGCTTATGTAACTCATGCCTGAATGGTTATTTCCGGCTGAAATCATTTGTTATTTTCTCGCCGTCAGAAATTTCTGATACTGAAATGCAGCTCCCAGCATACACAAACCCACTAACATGCAGACCACGATCTTTTGCAATAGGGAAAAATCCTGCATATCCCACAGCAGGATTTTTAATGCAGCTACAGCATACAAAAGCAATGATAGCTTCAGCAATTCCTTGGTCGCAGGTTTTAGGGTCTGGAATAGCAACAGCGTTGCGTGCACCACCAGGGCAAAAGATACCGCCGGCAGCCACATGGTTTCCAGTACCTGTGCCAGCAGGGTGATGTAAACCGGAATGGCCGCCAGGTGCAATGCCCAGAGGTTAAACAGGCGACGCCCGCGCCATATAGCACGATTGGCAAAGAATCGCTGATATACCAGCAGAGTGGCGATACCCAGGGCCACCAAATTATAGATTCCAAGCAGGGGCGCTTTGCTGGAGCCGGCAATCACCGCGATAATCTGCGTTAAGGTGAGCAGCTCAAACAGGCGCAGGCTCAGCATATAAAGTGCCGTTAGTTGGTTGCGCAACGGTGCAAGCCTGGGTTTGAATATATAAAGACCGGCGAAATACAGCTGGCTCAATAATAGGGCCAGGCCAAAATCCCGGCTCAGGGCGTAGCTGCCAATAAACAGCGTTGCCCCAATGTAGTAGAAGGTCAGTGGAAAAACAGGGTTGAGCGCCTTGTGCAGTGCCCGCTGCCAATCCCGGCCTGTGGGTTTTCTCTGCAATCCCTGGCCAAGCCACAGGAGCCCCACCAGCGAGGCCAGCCCCAACAGCAGCCCGGTCATGGCCATGCCCTGCCAGTCGGCAAATTCCCTCAGGGCACAACCGAGAATTGCCACTAGGCTCGCGCCTGCAATCAGAATCCGCAGCTCCCGCTGCAGCAACTCCAGCCTCAGGCAACTATACAGCAGCAGGGTAATAGCACAGGACAGCCACAAAGCCACTGGGAGATAATCACTGGCCCTATAGAAGACTGTCGGCAGGAAGCACAACGGTAGCAAGACATAAAAAAGTTTGCACAAATTCATCGCCAGGGAAAAACCGCTGGACCGCACCTCCAGCCGTTGATAAAGCGCTGCGATTAACCACAAGCTGAGGAAGGCTTCCACACTGGCGATTTTTCCATAAAGTACCTGGTCATAGAAATGGAAGCTGCCCACAATCCATGCGCTCGCCAACAGCGGGATAAACAGCAGTGGGTAGTGGGCCAACCCCAGCCATTCGCTAAATGCTGAGCCCTTGCGCTGGCCTCGCCAGATCAAAAAGCCCATTGGCAACAGGGCCAGCAACCAGGTGCCCTGGGGCCAGAGGATAGCCACAGATAAAAGAAAACTGGCCGACAGAAAAACGCCAAAGGCGTTGTCCACCAGGCTAGCTATATATTGCTCTGCGGGGTTGATTCGGTGGGCCCAATGCTGCAACAGTCGGGTGAGCGCGAAGGCTGCCCCGCAGAGTGCCAGCCAGTTTCCCCAGCCGGCATCTGCATTGAGTGACAGCAGCATTGGAGCGGGAACCACTCCACCGGCCACCCAGGTAACAGCCTGCCACAACATGGTCAGGCTCGCGGCAGCAAGGGCAATATAACCCTCACTGCGCACGCTGAGAAAACCAAAGCGGGCACCCAGAAAAACCAGCAGCAGACCTTCAAGACACCATACAATACCCAGCAAAGCGGGGCTGCTCAACGCCAGGATGGCCAGACCCGCCAGCAAGCCACCGTGCAGCAAAGCCATATAGTGCACCACGCGGGCGGAATTGCTGGCGGCTCCGTAGCCAAACAGCCTGCGGGAGAAAATGGCCAGCGCCACCCAGGGCAGAAGATTCAGCAGCCATACAATCCCCAGCGCATGGGTACTTGGCACCAGGGACCAGCTGATATGGATAAATAGCAGCAGATTCGCCGCGATAATGACCAGACGCCTTCGGTCCAGCTTCCCGGACTCCAGTTCCCCAGCACTCAGCCCCCGCAAGGCATAGTGGGCAAAGCCGTAAAAGAAACCGTGTAATATCAGCAGCGGCCACCAGCCTGGAGTTGAATCATCCAGGTTTGAAAGTGAGAACTCAAACATACCGGCGCTCAGTGCCATGGTCACCATCGCGAGTTGTGGCCAGCGTATCTGCCTGGACAAATGCAGCATGGCGAGTGACAGTGCCAGTAAGTAACCGAGATAGATAACTGCCGATGGGTCCAAGTGATCCGCTACCAGAGGCATAGTGGAGCCGCCAAGCAGCGTCACCATGGACACGACCCGGGTTTCGAACAATAGGGCGAGCACATAAGATAGCCCGGTTATCGCCACTAGCAGGCCCAGGGCCACCGGCGTTGGCACCAGCTGATAGTAGGACCCGGCAAAGTAACCACACAGGTAGAGAAGAATCACTCCCAGCGCAATCAGGCCAGAACCATAGTCCGCCATATGGGGCATGCGCCGGCTGAAAGTAACACCGCCAAAAGTCGCCGCCGCCGCGACCAGGAAACCCAGGGTGACTTTGCCCACCGGCCCCAAATAGTTATTGAATGAGAATTGCAGCAGATACGTAAAACCAAACATCAGTGCCAGTATGCCCACTGCGGTCATAAAGAATACCGGCGCCCTGCCCTGCCGCTGGTAGTGACGGTAAAAACCCGCAAGGGGTTCCCATAGCCGACTGAGCGGCTCCAGGGTCGGCGCCAAAAAGCCAGACAAACCCTCCTGTAACCACGGCGAGGCTACTGATGCTCCACTCGCTTTTGTTTGCGGAGCTGCGGGTTGCGGGGATTCCTGTTCCGGCGATGCCGATACTGCGGATGTGGCCGCGGGCCGGGTGTGTCCAGCCCCCCCGCCAGCCCCTGTAGCCAGGGGCAGTTCATCGGCAATCCCCCCGGGAATGGTTCCTTCCTGCCCTTTCCCCTTCAGTTGCGCTTCAAGGGCCGACAACCGCTGTTCAAAGATCTCCAGGCGGCGCCGGTGGTCACGCTCCAGCAGAGTCAGTTCTGCGCGCAGTGAAATCAGTTCACTTTCCATAGGTAATCCATATTGACATGACTATTGGGCAAACCAGCTCACCGCTCAGAGCAGTGATTTCGCGAAGCTTCCAGAGGGGATGCGTAAAGAAATTTGCTGTTCTTTTTGAAAATTCTTATACCCGGGGCACGGATTGTACGGCTTTTCCGACCACGCGTTAAGGAACTCCTGTTTCATTCAGTATTACCTCAGCGGGGCCTGTAGTGCCCCTTGGCAAGGCATTGCGCGAGGCGTGAGTATTCAAGGGCGGCAACCCCATAAATGAGAGGGTATTTAGTAGATTGCCGGGTTAATAAGGAACACAATGTCAGGATTTCATTCTGGCGCAATTCGTTTATTCTACTCTGTTGGCAAACGGTACATTCGTCCGTCAGGTTACGCATCTCCAACCCAGGCGCCCCCTGAACAGGCAGTCAATGGGGCAGCCCGGGTCGAATTCAGGTAAAATCACTGCGCTAGATTTCCAACAACAACCTGGTTAAAATTTGATCAGATTGCTGTCCCGTCGGGCTTGGCAGCGGCAAGTTTTTTCAACACGTTATTTTAGGGAATGCACCATGGCTTCACTTCAAGACCAACTGCTCCAGGCCGGACTTGTGGACAAAAAGAAAAGCAAGCAAATCAACAAGGAAAAACGCAAGCAGCAAAAAGTTGCCAAAAAGTCTGCAGAAACACCAATTGATGAAACCAAGTTGGCCGTGCAGCAAAGCCGCGCCGATAAAGTGGCACGGGATCGTGCGCTAAACGCTCAACGCGATGCTGCAGCCCGGCAGAAAGCCATCGCCGCACAGATCAAACAATTGGTGGAAAATAACCGCCAACCACAGGGCAATGGTGAAATTGCCTACAATTTTACCTTCGACAAGAAAGTTAAGACAATTTACGTAACAGAAGCACTGCGCGACCACTTGATAGCTGGTCGACTGGTAATTATCGCGATGGAAGAACGCTTTGACCTGGTCCCCAGGGTTATTGCCGATAAAATCGCCGAGCGCAATAGTGATATCGTGGTGATGCCTGCGGAAGCCACTGCTCCGGACGACAAAGACGACCCTTACGCAGACTTCAAGATCCCCGACGATCTTATGTGGTAAATCAGAACCAACAATTAAAATAACGGGCTGCTGAAAATTCCTCCGTGGCTTTTGTCAGCCCGGGTTTGCGCTGCCTCTGCGCAAACCTCCCTCAAAAAATTGAGCTTGTTACACGCCTGAAATATGGCCCTAATCCCCCTGTTCGGGACAGCAGATGTCGAACCGGATATTCATAGGGGGAATGTCGGGCGAAACCCTTAAAATGCAATATCTAGTGTGATCGTAGCTCCGTACGATTCGAAACCGGAAGCCCCAATACCGTCATAAAAGCCATTGAACGAGATATGGGTATTGCCGTCCGGAATTATCAGTAATCCACCCATTTCCAGACGTGCGCGGAAATCTTCGTCAGCGGATATCAAAACTGCATTCGTCGGTACAGCATCCTGAAGCTTGTCAAAATCATAAATTCCAGATGCGGATAGATAGGGCGTAAGCAGTATGCCCCCGCTTGATGCGAGATTCCAGGATATCCTTGGGCCAAACTCCAGTCGCCCAAGATCAAAATCCTGAGAGGGAATGACCCGCCCCAGCGAATCCGTATAGCTTTCCTGTTCCTCAAAATAATAGGTGAAGCGCGCAAATGGGCTAATTGTAGTTAAATCACCGATTTTGATATCGCCGGTCGGTCCACCTTGCACTAGGTAGCGCTCGGTACGGAAATCGTCCTCGAACAGACCTAGAGCGTTGACCGAATTATACGATCTGCCATAGGTAGCCGACCCGTCAAAATAGAAATTTTCTTTAAGGCGAAGTACAGCGTAGGGTCCAGCCATCCAGCCAATGCCATCCGCGCTGGTGTTTTCCCGGCTATTATCTTCCTCGGCAGTATCCAACTGGGCCACCAAGCCAAAAACCGTATTTTCGTTGTAGCTATGATCTACCCCCAAAAAGAATAGACCAGAGCTTAAATCAAAATCGTCGCTCTGACTAAGTGCGAATGTGCCCGATGCCCAAACATCCCAATCGGACTGCGAGCTCTGCCACATGCCTGCCTGTTCATCCGCATCGATTGACGCGGATATATCTTTGCCATCGGGCGAGGTTGTGCCACTGGCAACACCCGTAAGGTGAGGCAATGGAACACCCTTCGCAGAGTCGCTGTTACGCTGAACCGAGGCCCGGGACTTAGGTAAATTTATTGGTCGGCTGCTGGAATCCTTAAATCCACTCAGGCTGAACTTGAAACTGCCGGATTGAGCATTGGGCGTCGCGCCCAAATTCAATCTATTTCCCCCGGACTGGTTACCCGAGGATCTGTGTTTTAAACGAGACACAAATTTAGGTTGATTGGAAACAATCACATCGGCGCGATTGGTCACAAAGGAGGCGATGACTTCTTGTGTTTTACGGATGTCCGCCGCTGCGTTCCTTTCATTCGTCAGGGAAAAGGAAATACTTTCCAGGTCGTTGACACTTGCTTCAATAGAATAGGATAACAGACCTCCGCCACTGTACTGAGAGGCGGTTCCATTTGCAGTCATCGTCGAGCTGGTCGCCGTACCATCAGGCCCTGTCGTTACGATTTCAGTCCTCGTACCGCTCGCCGCAAAAATTATCGATGCTCCGCTGGCTGGAGCGGTAAACGCGACTGCCACACCCTCAACCCCGTTATCTGCGGCATCCACCACTTGCACCACCAGGGGATCGTCGAATTGTGTGTTGATTTCGGTTGACTGGTCTGATCCTGAAACAATTCGCAAGCTTGCAGCCGTCGCACCCGTAGCGATCCCGTTGACAGTGAAGGCGTAAGGGCTCTCATCCGCGTCGTTGTTGACAAAACTCAGTTCAAATGAGAAAGGCCCCGCCAGATCAGGCGTATAGCTGACTGTGAAAGTAGTACTGTCCCCGGCAGAAACCGTGGTCGAGCCCGGTGCCGAGACGGAGTCGATGGTGACGTTGCTGGCAGCGGATGTGGTGGCCGTCGCGATGGTCAGATCGTCGGTGCCGGTATTGGACACGGTGTAGGTGACCGTCTTGGCAGTGCCCGCTGGCTCATTACCCTGCGCGTCGGCTTCACCACTGGCTACAGTCCCACCTTCCGAAGATGATACCTCTATCTCGGGTGCTAGCGTGTTGGCGGTGCCGCTGACCGTGAAGTTATATGGGTTCTCATCCCCATCGTTGTTGACAAAACTCAGGTCGAACGAGAAGGCCCCGGCTGCAGTCGGCGTATAGTTGACCGTAAACGTGGTACTGCCCCCGGCAGAAACCGAGGCAGAGCCCGGTGACGAGACAGAATTGACGGTGACGTTGCTGACGGCGGATGTGGTGGCCGTCGCGATGGTCAGGTCATCGGTGCCAGTATTGGACACGGTGTAGGTTACCGTCTTGGCAGTGCCCACTGGCTCATTGCCCTGCGCGTCGGTGCCTCCGTCGGGTAGCGCCCCGCCCTCCGAAGACGTCACTTCTATCTCGGGCCCTGGCGCGGTGCCGCTGACCGTGAAGTTGTATGGGTTCTCATCCCCGTCGTTGTTGACAAAACTCAACTCAAACGAGAAGGCCCCGGGTGCAGTCGGCGTGTATTGGACAATGAAGTTGGTTGTGCCCCCTGGAATAACCGAGGCTGAGCCCATTGACGAGACGGAGTCGATGGTGACGTTGCTGGCGGCAGAAGCGGAGGCCGTCATCAGCGTTAGGTCACCGCCGCCGGTATTGGCAATGGTATAGGTGACCGACTTGGAAACGCCCACTGGCTCGTTACCCTGCGCGTCGGTGCCCCCGTCGGGTAGCGCCCCGCCCTCCGAAGATGTCACTTCTATCTCGGGCCCTGGAGCGGTGCCGCTGACCGTGAAGTTGTATGGGTTCTCATCCCCATCGTTGTTGACAAAACTCAGGTCGAACGAGAAGGCCCCGGCTGCAGTCGGCGTGTATTGGACAATAAAGTTGGTTGTGCCTCCCGGAATAACCAAGGCCGAGCCCATTGACGAGACGGAGTCGATGGTGACGTTGCTGGCAGCAGAAGCGGAAGCCGTCATCAGCGTCAGGTCGGTGAGGCCGGTATTGGATATGGTGTAGGTAACCGACTTGGAAACGCCCACTGGCTCGTTACCCTGCGCGTCGGTGCCCCCGTCGGGTAGCGCCCCGCCCTCCGAAGACGTCACTTCTATTTCAGACTGAGCAGCAGCTTCACCAGCATGAAAGCCAAAGGCCAACAGAAGCACAGGCAATGCTAGCCTAACAAAACAACGCATTTGAGGTCCCCACTTGTTCTTTTGTCTGCCTGCTTTATCTGAACGGATAATCAACAGGTCTACTTAATTTCGGGTCCCATAATTGTCTTGACAGTTTTTCAGGCCCCCCTGAGGAAACGCCTATTTTTTAAGCCTTTCTGCAAAAAATGCTGAAATTGCAGTAAAGACAATTTTGAGACTACTAATAGATTCGGTATTTTGGAAGTATACTGAGGGCAAAAGAGGCGCAGATCAAGAAATTATCAAGTATCCCACCGATGGGTCGACTGAACTTCACGAAACTGGTAGATAGCCCCCTTTCCAAAGGTTGTATGAACAACAGCCATGACATGGCGCCATACCTGTCCCTTGTGCCTGTGGTAGCAGGCTGGTCAGTAATCGGTCGGAGAGGGACGTCGGCGAGATCAAGATGCCGAGGAAATTCGCTGGATTTTAGGCCAGGATGCCTCTGATTAATTCAACAAATCAGAATCGGTCACGCCCAAAGTATCAATCCAACTGGGATATTCAGACGAGATTTCCGGCGCCCGCCCGCAAACCCTCCTCAAAAAATCAAGGTGTCACACACTTGAACTGCGACCCGAAGATCCCCGACCGGAGCAACAGGCCGGAGTTGTTCCGTTGCTCAAGTGAGCCCCACCCGGCTCCAGCGTTGCGGCGGAGGGCCTTCCTTCACTCCAGTCTGTTGGCACTAAGGGGTCGATTGGGGGTCGGCCGGGTCAGAGCCAGCGTCCAGTTCGTCCCGGTCATAAAAACTGTCAAGGTCCCGGTCCAGGCCTATCCGTTCGCCAAACCCCGCGGGCACCGCCCAGAAAGTGAGTTCGGCACCCGCGGCCGCCATCGCCTTCAGTGCGTCCGAATCGATTGCGGACTCGGCGACGCGGTCAGGCTGGCAGCTGGCCGTCACCGCGCTGACCGCCGTACACCGGAAGGAGCGCGGAATACCGCCTAAGATACCCTTCACAACGAGATCCACTTTCCCGCCGAACAGGGCCTGCTGGAAGGTATCGAGTCGCATATTGAGCACGGCGTCGGCGTTGTTCGCTCCATCGAAAGTAAACTGGTCGCCCACCATCGCCGGCTGCCCGGTATCGAACTCCATCATGAACTGAACAGTGTCATCGATCTGCGAGGCGTTGGTAAACGAGAAGACGGGGATTTCGAGGAAGGTCACCAATGTGTCGATCTGGCCTTCGTCGGCGAAGCCAAAGCCGCCCCGTGTCTCGGTGGGAACCGGCTCGGAGGGATCGGGATGCAGCGCGAGAAGCCCGGCCTTTTCGTACATGTTGCGAAGATGTGGCACCTTCATGGCCTGACTCGACTGGTCCGCAAGGGCACTGATGAACTTGCCATTGGTCCCGGTGGGCAGGGAGTGACAGTCCGAACACTGGAAGGGGTTGTCCCGGGTCATCGAGGTGAACTCGGTCAACCCCGCCTGGGCGCTGGCGGAGAGCGTGTCGTCGGGATTTCGATTCGGGTTCGGGGGGAATTTTACCGTCAGGATAAAGTCGGTGAAGGCCTGCATATCGTTTGCCGGGAGCTGCGCATGGCGCCGCAGCAGACCCGGGAAGGCAGCATTAAAGGCATTGAAATTTTCCCGGTCGCCGTGCCAGTGCAGCGGTCCCGTTCCTCCGAGGTCTTTCAGTGTCTGGGTCGTCCGGGGCCCTTTCACCGGGTGGAAGGGGCCACAGCCGATCTGGTTGGGGTTGGTGCCGCATTCCACTGCACCTGCGCCCCCCGGGGACTGGGCGGGCCGCGGGTCGAAGGGTGGCAGTTTCAGCGGATCGCCCAGGTCCCAGGACAGGAGGTCGAAGTTGGCGAAGGGGTGGCAGGTCGCGCAGGAAATATCACCGCGGCCGCTGCTGAGCTGTCCGTCGTAGAGGAACCGCCGACCGTTGGTCACCTCGGGCGGCTCCGGATTGAAGAGGGACACGGTGGACAACTGGAGATTCGACCCGGTATCGACAATCGAGACAGTGTTGTCGTGTCGATTCAGTACATAAAGCCGGTCTGCGCTCTCCTTGAGCGCCACTCCGGTCGGCCCTTCTCCGACATCAATCCGCTCCACCAGGGTGCCCGGCAGAGCACTGGTATCGACGACCGCCACCTTTTGTGAGAGAAGCGCAGCCGCATACAGTTTGTCGCCGGAACTGTGGAAAACCATTCCATTGGGCTGACCGATGCTCAGCGTTTTATCCACCGTACTGATGGGATCGGTGTCGAGGTCGAAGTGTGGATTGAGGTCCACCCTACCCACCACCGCTGTCCCGTCCGCCACTGTGAGCCGGGTGTCCACCAGGTGGCCATTCAGGGCCGGCAGACAGAGATTCTGGGCTTCGTTGTCATCGCAGATGCCGTTCTCGTCCCCTTTTCCATCGCCCAGAATTTCCGGACCACGTTCAAAGCGCACATGGTTGCGGGCGTCGGTGTTGGAGATATAGAGCCGCCCATTGGCGGGGTTGACCGCGATGCCGAAGTTCAGCGTGCCCACGCTCGGCGTATAGCCGGAAACCGCTGGCGTGGCCGCGTCTGCGCCGATGATCGCGACATCCCGGTCGGGCATCTGAATCGGGTTGGACCCGCCGAGCAGCGCATTCCAGCTGTTGTCGTTATCGTCGCACCACTCGGCCCCGGGACTGGCGGCACAGTCGCGCCACTTTACGATGGTCGAGGTCAGGGGCCGTGTATCCAGGGGCGGGCTGGCCGCATTGTAGCCGGGCGGTGGAGGCACAATAGCGCCAGCGTAGGGGCTCTGTGTGCTGGTCACGCGCGTCGATCCGGCGGGAACGGCGGAGCCGATAGTTCCCGACACGCTGAGAGTCTGGTTCATGGAGTGGAAGACAGCAGCGTAGACCTCGGTACCGGCCGGGTTCCGCGCGAGGGCGCGCGGGTCCTCGCCATCAATCGGGATCTGGAAGAGGGGCGCCGTACCGGGACTGGCCGCGGCGTAGACGTCGACCCGATTGCGCTGGGAGATAGAGACGAAAGCGCGGAGATTGCCGGTTCCCGCGAAGACCACATCCGACGGCTCATCGTCGGTCTTGATGGTCTGGCGCACTCTTTCGCTCCCCGGCGTGAGGTCAACAATACTGATAGTATCCGAGATATGGTTAACCACC
Source organism: Microbulbifer discodermiae (assembly GCF_040742695.1). Taxonomy (NCBI): domain Bacteria; kingdom Pseudomonadati; phylum Pseudomonadota; class Gammaproteobacteria; order Cellvibrionales; family Microbulbiferaceae; genus Microbulbifer; species Microbulbifer discodermiae. The sequence goes on from NZ_JBFLAB010000047.1 coordinate 25,539, forward strand.
CAGGCCTCCCCATTGGTACGCGCCCGCACACTGACCGGCTCGGTCCCGACTGGCACCTCGGCCTGAAGAGCAAGATTGCCGGAGCCGTCAATCGTGAAAATCGACAGGCGCGCATCCGGAGTATTCACCACCAGTAGCCGGTTGCCATACGGCGTAAGGTCGACAGGATGGATCTGATGTCCCTCATAGTTCACCCATTGCGCAAAGGCCGCAGGAATAAACAGGGCCATAAGCAGGGCGAGAAAAATCTGGAGACACTGAGGAAATTTATTCAATAAAGAAGACCGCAATGTTACTTTGCAGCAGTTTTCATTTTGTTTACCGCCATTGTTACTCATTGGACTCTCCTTTTCCTCTTTGACAAACTTGTAATTTTTATAAAATTCTGGCACCTGTCCTGATATATAAATTCATGAAGCATTTTCCCAGATTTTTCCGTAATTATTTGCTGGTATAAAGTTTCAATTTCCTTTTTCGATTCATCGCTCCCCGCTGCCACGCCCGGCTCAACCAGTTAAACTTCATGCGCAACAGAGCCAAACCTGTCGATTATTACCTCTCGGAATAAATACTGTGAAAAGTCGACGGATATTAGGCAAGGAAATTTGGCCATGGACATATCCCTCCAAATATAGCCAGATACTACCCCCAAGGTATTAATCAGAGTATCGAAAAAGATGTCAAAATTTTATTTCTGGGCCGATCATATTAGTTTGACAGGTTATTAAAAGCCGCTCTCCAGCCAGACTGCCAATGACTGGGAAAAGTCATGATCACCGTATTCTCAAGGCTAGACACTATCCGGCATAGATTTCCCATTTAATCAATAGAAAAGATTATTCGGCGCAAAGGCTATTGACTTTGCGCCGAATTAGACATGAAATTCGAATTCTATAGATACTGTTCAAAATAAAGGTGAAAAGATGGATATTGAAAATCAAATACTAGGACCTGTGATTGGCCTGGCTGCCTGGTCAATGATAATGTGGATTTGGATGTATGTAACACGCATACCCGCCATTCAGGCGGCAAAAATGAAAATGGACCCCTGTGCGCCGCAAGGAGTGCAAATGGCGAGTTTGCCCGCAAGAGTTCGCTGGAAAGCGGATAACTACAATCATCTAATGGAGCAGCCTACAGTATTTTATGCATTAGCTGTCTCATTGGCTCTTCTAGGGGAAGGCAGTGGCTTAAACCTCTATTTAGCCTGGGGCTATGTCGGACTCAGGGTTATTCACAGCCTGATCCAGGCTCTGACCAATAAAATTGAATTAAGGTTTCTTGTTTTTGTTTTATCGAATATTCCTTTATTTTGGCTGACATTGAATGCGATCATGATCGTCGTTTAATAAAGAAAGAGGATAACCAGGCTGACTATCGAAGAGTAAATATTACACAACCTCTAGATGATAGCCTTACTATGAATGAGAAAAATAAGCATGGTCACTGTTCAAAATACCTGAAGCAAAGAGTTATACCATGCTCTGATAAGTCCTATACCGAAACTGGCAAAGTACAGAATATTGGAATACTAAACTTACAGCATGGAAATCATAACTATGGAGCTGTTTTGCAGGCGTATGCATTGGAAACAGTGGTTAAAAAAATGGGTTTTGATGTTGAAACTATTGATTTCAGAAACAAAAAATCAGCAATCAAGTTTTATATTAAGAATTGTATAAGAAACATAAACGGCAAAAACGATACAGTATTCGAACGGTTCAGAAGCCGAAACATGGTCCTATCCAGGATTTATCCCCATTCCAAATCACTTTATAAAACCAACTATGATGCAGTCATTGTAGGGAGTGATCAAGTCTGGAGACCGGAATACACTGCCCCCAATCCAGGATCATACTTCCTGGATTTTTGTACAACCAATTGCCGCAGAATCTCTTATGCGGCCAGCTTCGGAAGAGACAGATGGGAGTCCAACCGTGAATTGACCGGGAAGGTTATTGCCGAAGTAAGCAGGTTTCACGCTGTCTCTGTCAGGGAGTTTTCAGGAAAGACGATATGTGAAAATATCTTTGGCGTAAATGCAGAACAGGTTCTTGATCCTACCCTGCTGGCTGGAGCTGATACCTTTTATCACCTACTAGATTGGAAGGCAAAAAAAAATTCCATTGCCGTATACAAACTCGATAAAGATGAGATTTTTTATAGTGATGTAAGACGACTTTCAAGCAGACTCAATCTTCAGATAACTGAACTCTATGATAAATCCAACTATATGGAGGTCAATAAATGGCTAACAGAAATATATAATTCCAGACTGGTTATTACTGACTCGTTTCACTGTGTTTGTTTTTGTATTTTATTCAACATCGATTTTATTTGTATTGCCAACAGAGATCGCGGTACCACCAGATTGAAAAGCCTGCTGATGACTCTTGAAATCAGTGGCAGATTTGTAGAGAGAATCTCCGATATTAATCTTCAACATATTCTGGGGAAAATTGATTTTAACTTATCCAACAAGAGACTTTCTGAATTGAGAAAAACATCGACAAATTTTCTGGCTGAAGCCTTGCGGTGAAAACCAACTTTAAATATAAAGCTGTAATTAAATAATTTGCTAAGTTGATATGGTACAGAGAGATGCCGCTAAGCGGATTCCAGCGCAATTTACTCCATCATTTCCACGAGATTCCTGAGGCAATAATCCATTCGTTGAAAGATCAACAATTATAGTGCGAGATAAATCACTGAATGAATCATTCTTTACGCTTGTGGACGTAGCTTTCCCCATTTTGATGGACAACGAGCGCGTGAGCGGGACCAACCTCAGCTCCTTTAAATTCCATACTGACTCCAGGTACCATTTTCGACGAATACAGTGTGGGCGATTGTGGCCGGATTCCAAATTGAGCTTCCCCCGCCGTAACAATCAGGCCGGTGGCCCCCCGGCTGATTTCGAGTACACTGTTCGACCCATACTCGTAGCGACCAACCGCTCTCAGCAGCACTCCTTCCGGCAAGGTTACAAAGACAGGCTCAGGGAAGATCTGAGTGAACACCTCCTGCCGGGGATCTAAGAAACGCCGGCTGATATCGTCCAGCCCTCCGCCACTCGCAGCATCCGCCAGGGTGACAACCCCTAAACCCCTGGCCAGGTTGAACCCCATAAATGTACGCGATCCGTCGCTGCTGCCATTCGACCAGTAGTAAGTTTGTCCGTGGATAGTCGTTTTACGCCAACCCAGGGCCATGCGGGTTACTTCGTCATCTCCCGGCCTGTCGACCGACAACATAAGACGTGCGGCGGCCACCAGATCCTTGGGGCCGCGACCATTGATGAACAGGTCCAAAAGAGACAGAAGATCCTTAGCAGTGGACCGCAGACCTCCAGCCGGCGAGAGAGCACCATCGCTTGTCGGGCCCACCGGGTCGAGATAAAAGTCGTGGCCCTGAGCGCGCCTTCCTGCCTCTCGGGGATCATCCTCAAAGGCGGTATCCTTTAACCCTAAAGGCTCAACCACACGGCGATGCAGTAATTCTGCAAACGAGCTGTCTTCCCTGAGAGCAATTCCCTGCCCCAAAAGTGCAAAGGCCAGATTTGAATATTCAAACTGGGCACCTGGCTCCCGAGTCAAGTGGTAGTCTGGCAAACCGCCATAGAGCTGCTTCAGAGTATAACCCGCGTATTTGTTCAGCGCATCGGGTGCCGATGTGGCGAGATTGTTTGGCCGTAGCGGTAGCGAAGCACTGTGCGTCGCCAGGTCGGCAAGAGTGATTTGCCGCCCCTCAAAGGTGGGCGTTTTTATGCCGTCTGGCACATATTTTTGCAGCGGATCATCAAGCCGTACGCGCTTCTGCACGACTTCTAGCGCCAGTAGCAACGCGGTAAAAACCTTAGTCAGCGATGCGATCTCAAAAATTGTATCGCCGCCCAGCCGGTACCCGTCCCCGGCATTCGGATCACGCACTGTAATAATGCGACGACCCGAAGAATTTATAGTGCCCGCAACTGCTGCATATGCCGCGTGTTGCTGGAGAATACGGTAACGTACAAGGCGCCGAAATTCGTCAACCTCTTCCGTATCATTGGCAGCAAAAGCATTTCTTACTAAAAGTATTTGCGACAGTGCGCAAGAGGTTGCAGCGCCTACAACGAGTTTTGAGAAGTTCCGTCGGTCCATAGAGACCCACCTGTTTATAATTCAGCCAAATATGTCTGCTTGAGACAAAATTATTTGGTCAGAAGTTCACTAAAACAAGAACGCCTCTGCTTAATTCAGCACTATCTCTGCGGAGAAAGCGCTGGCGCTTAATCATCCGCCCAACAAAAGCCAATGCTGGCTGTTCCTTACGAACGGTGTAACAGCGGCCCGGTGACGCCACAGGCCCGCTGTGTAGGGAATCTGCCGGAAAGGTCTAATATATCCAAACACCATTGGCTGCGCCAAACGGGCTTTGAAGCCGATACTCAGACCAAAGTCAGAGCTATTAAGAAGTATTGAGCCCTAACCGTTGTATAAGCCTGCAAAAGATAAATTCCGGCAGCGGATACTATTGGAAAAATTTCAATTTATAATATTTTTCCAATTCGCCGACAGAGCTGACCCATATTATGCCAGCCATGTCGGGGGCAATGGGCGCTCCCCAGAGTCCCGTCTCATTCACTTTTGTGGTGATCCCCATACCAATAATGGAGGTCGCCGTCTGCGGTATAGGTAATTTTTAGCGTGTCCAGAAAGTAAGCAGAGCCATCCACTATTAATAATAGTCAAGCTGCACAGTGACCATTATCTAAGAAGCCAAATAGAGCCTTCTCAAGCTTTTCCTGTGCATCCATAAAGGGAAGGTGATGGCTGTCTTTGAGTATCATTAGACACTTACTACCTCTATACCTTTTATAGTCAGCTCTCACCTGCGAAGGGGTAGTGATTGTATCATTTTCACCAACTACAAATAGAGCAGGAAGCTTTAGGTGATCGATATCTCCACTAACACTCATAGCCTGAAGCTCGTTATCCATTTCTGCAGCCAGATTTCCCCTCCGCTCCTGCCAGCCAGGAAACTGTTCATTTATCTTTTCGTCTGCTATGAAACCTCTAATATCGACTCCGTTAGCTATACCGCCATTTGCCCTACTTGCCCATTTTGAGAGAAGCTGATAGTTTTCAGTGGGAGATTCCTGGTACTGCTTCAGCTCCTGTATAGCCAACTGATTACCTTCCTTTTTCGCCCATTGCAGCGTCGCGTTTAAGCTGGTTTGTGCCTGTTCCTCTGCACTTTGATAAGAAGAGATAAATATCACCTGTTCCAAATCATCAGGGTGCTCCCTTGCATAAAGGGCTGCAAGCGCTCCACCCCATGAGTGGCCAATTAAAATAACATTATCTTTCTTATAGCGTTTTTTTAGAAAAGAAACTATATTATGTACATCTTCAATATTGTTCTCTATTGTTAGCGTATCCTTCCTTACTTCAAGAGACCTGCCTGCTCCTCTTTGATGAAGGTATGCAACTAAATATTTTTCTTCAAGTGCCCGCCCAACACCTACCTGGAATGGGATCAATCCCAACTCCACATCTCCCGGCCCTCCATGCAAAAACAGGATTAGCGGCTTGGAAGAATCCCGACCGGATACCTCCAAGTACAATTTTGCACCATTACTCTCCAACCACCACTTTGAATCAACTTCGCCCGCCAAGGCATGACAGGATAAAAAAGTAAGAGTGAATCCCGTCAGAAAAAATTTAAACCATTTTACATTTAACATATGCACACCAAACAGCCGTAAAACTCAGGGTTATCAAGCATCGATGACTAACACAAATCTTGAACCAAACAATCCAGGGTTACTCAATGGATTTAAGAATTTAAAGAGCTTGTACTATAAATTTCCGTATATAGCCTGGTATTTGCGATAAGGCGAAAGCAATAGCGGTCAAAGTAACCAATAAATACAATTTCTTACAAGATCAACAAGGAGATATCTCCAGACTTCCCGAGCTTTGACCTGCTTCTGACAGCCAGGCAAAGCCTAGTATATCCTTTTTCTCCGGTGCAAATACCGAGCCGCTATTGATCGAGGCAGCCTACGGCTATGAACAGGCAACCCATCACCGTATTGCACCGGCGTTGGGTTGGATTATAGCAACTACTGAAACTGAGTGATCTGATATAGGAATATTGATAGGACAATAAGTCCACATCAAAAATGTATTGGACAGACCTGATCTGACGGTGACCGGCTTCTCTTTTGGGGCCCTGTCAGATCAGGTCTAGCTCGTGAATTTTTCGGCCGGTTAACTTTGCTGTCTATAAGTATACTTATCAATGCGGTTCAATCTGATTTGGAAATACCCCTTAGTAGATAACCAGCCCACCTAATAGGTGATTTAGAATAATGAAGAAGCTGTAAAAATTTTACTCTGACTCATATTATTCGAGGCCCGGCGCTGGACTCGGGCCGATTGGCTAACAGAAAAAAGCCCCGGCAGATTGCTCTGCCGAGGCTTTGATAATTTTCATTCTCAGGAAAGAAGACTATCGACTACGATTTCGAGGCCTAATAGGTTTTATAGGAGCTAGCAACATTACCAGCCCTCCAAACAATCCTGTAGGGCTTTTATAGGCTTCCAGAAATAGGCTTGTGCAACAAGCCTATCCAACAAAGCCATAGTTTCCTGAAAAAATTAAAGTCACCAAGCCAAAAAGAAGAATAAAAATTATATCAAGCGCAAAAAACAATCTAACCCCAATCTTTCCGCACAATCTCAAAGAAAGAATCACCAAACATATAACTAGATATGCAATAACCGAGTAAAATAGAATACTTCCTCTACCTGAATAATATGAATCAAACTGGGGAGAAATATTTGGGATAATTGCAAAAAAAGTATAGGCAATAATCCAAGCCAAAAATAGAACGACTAATTTATTGGCAGACCACTGTAATATAAGCAACTTATTACTCATGCTGTTATCCATTAATTCAACTACTCCCAAATAATAATTCACTATGCAGTGACTTCAGTCGCTCTCTCACACAACCATATATAATCAAGGGTTATTCTTTTTATAAGCTCGTATATCGAAACCATTATTAGAACCTACATGAACGCCATTACTAAACTCATTCCAAGTTCCAAAAGCAAAGATAGGAAAATACTTTGGACCAACGGAAAAACTATCAATAGCGTTTGTATGATAATACCAACTGGCACCACTTACTGTAGTATTTAAAATTCCTGATAGCTCCATAGCAAGCGGGTTGGCTAAAGCATCAAGATTCCCTGTATTGCAGCCTCTAAGTCGGATTGGCATGCCTGGCGACCACTGGCCGCTATTTAATACTAACTCTGAGAGTGCTTTAGCATCCAAAACAATTGGGTTTCCATTTGCATCATAATTACTTCCATCCGAGGATAATCCATTCATATAACTTGCAGTACCGTGCCCCCAGATATCTAACGTATTAGGATCATCAAATTTAGCTTCTGCTGCTCCATACAGTAATACATCTTTTTTAGAGAAAAGATTAATCTTTCCACCCTTTTGTCCACTGCTCTCAAGCTCATCGTTAAATGCCCTTGAGAAAGCCCCTGTTATGGCTCCATTGGCAAACTTGCCCCCCGACGCCACCGAGGCGGTGCCACCCACAACGGCTGCGGCAATAACCCGCGCAGCGCTGAAACCCGTATTGCCGGCGTCAATGGTGTCGATCCCACCGGAAAAGGCCTGGGTAATACCCGCTGCGGCAAAACCGTGCTTAAACTTCCCGCCCTGCATCTCCGACAATAGCCCACCGGCGGCGGCGTGGGCAAGGATTTTGGCGGCAAAGCCCTGGGCGTTGAGACCTGAACCCAACACTCCTTTGCCTACAACGCCTTTGGATGCCCAAGCGGCACTTTTGAAGCTGCTGCCGATGCCGTGGAATGGGGTGTCCTGACAATACTGGACAGTCCCGCTTTAAGCCGCTTTGGCTGATTCCCAATACTTCTTGGCGAATTCAGTTGGGGCCAAGTTGCCAAGCCGTGAGTGGCGACGTTGGCGGTTATAAAAAATCTCGATGTACTC
>NZ_JBFLAB010000048.1:0-33394 GCF_040742695.1 Microbulbifer discodermiae
AGTCCGTCTTGAAGGCGGGGAAAGCTCGCCACCAAGGCCCGTAAGGGTAAAAAATGGCCTTAAATCGTCTATTTGGGCCGAGAATTGCGGATTCAAACGATTACCGTGTTTGAATCTGGCTGAAAATCAACAGCCTGCTAGTGGATGAGCTCTCACCCATCGGGCCTTCGCCCTTGAAAACCTGCGTAATTACACTGAGCAACCTGCGCGGGTCTCCACCAGGCTGTAACACCCCATCATACCGCACTAAAGCGGCAACTTACTTTGTTGCTAATTTTCAGCTCCCAGGAATAATTACTTTTCATTAATCAGCTCCACTGAAATGGGTGGCACTCAGGAGAGCACCAGCCCTAGATTCAACCAGACAAACCGGACACCGATCACACAGAGCAACAGCGCAAAACTGTTCTTGAGTACTTGGGCCGGCAGGCGATGCGCCAGCAGCGCACCCAGGTGTGCGCAGGGGGTGCTGGCCACCACTATGCCAATGAATGCCGGCCAGTAGATATAGCCACCACTCCCGGGCGGCAGCGATTCACTACCCCACCCCTGCACCGCAAAGCTAAGTGCACCGGCTATCGCAATGGGTAGGCCGCAGGCTGCCGAAGTGGCGACCGCCCGCTGTATCCTCACTCCACAGTGGGATAAAAAGGGCACCGTCAGTGAGCCGCCGCCGATACCAAAAATGGCCGATGCCCAACCGATCAATGCCCCTACTGCGGCAAGCGCGGGTCTTTTAGGCAATGGGCTGGCGTCCTCTGGAACTGCTCTGCGGCGCAGGCCAGCCAACCACATACGGATCGCGATCACCAGGGCAAAAACACCGATCAGCAGTTGTAACCAGGCGCCGGGCAGCCAGTGCGCCGTCACACCGCCTAGCCAGGAACCGAGCAAAATCCCCGGGGTCATTGTCCGGAACAGCCGCCAGTCCACCGCCCCCCGCAGGTGATGGATACGAATCGCACTGGTGGAAGTCACCACTATGGTCGCCAGAGAGGTGGCCACCGCCATCTGGGTAAGCACTTCCGCCTCAATCCCCATGGCGGTGAACACCAGCACCAGTGCCGGGACTATGATCAATCCGCCACCCACCCCAAACAGGCCGGCGATGGTACCGGCCACAGCGCCGACTGCGAGATAGATCAGCAGGGTTTCCATAGGGAAGTCTCAATCCGGTCGCACCCGCGTCGCCGGATAAGGGTCAGCCGCGGGGCTCAATTTCCAGCCAGCCAAAACCCTGTTGCTGGCAGGCGAACAGGCAGTTGGTCACTTGCTCCGATACATCTGCCAGCGCTTTTCGCGCCAGCTCCAGGGTATTGTTCTTTTCGCTGATATGCGCAACCACCAGGTGCTGTAATTGCTCCGCACCCACCCTGCGCAGGAAACCCGCCGCCTGCTGATTGCTGAGATGCCCATAGGCTCCGCCCACACGGCGCTTCAGTGGCGCCGGATAGGGGCCCTGGGCCAGCATTTGCGGATCGTGGTTGGCTTCCAGTACCAGGGCGTCGCAGTCGCCGAAGTGCGACTCGATATGGGGTGTCACAGTACCCAGGTCGGTAAGCAGGCCAAGGCTGCTGGCGCGGCTGCGAAATACAAACTGGGCCGCTTCCCGGGCGTCGTGAGGCACCGCCACAGGAGTCACCTGGATATCGGCCACCGCAAACGGTTGATAGCCCTCGATCAGGTGCGCCCGGGGGAGTTTACCCAAATCCCGCGCACGGAGTGTGCCGGGGGTCAGGTAGATGGGCAGGCCGTACTTTCGCGCCAGTGGCGCGACGCCGGAGAGGTGATCACTGTGCTCGTGGGTAACGAGGATCGCCGACAGGTCCGCCGGCGAAACCCCGAGCCGCGCCATGCGCCGCTCGGTCTCCTTGATGGTAAAGCCGCAATCCACCAGCAGGCAGTCACCACCGCTGGCAACCAGGGTACCGTTGCCCTTGCTGCCGCTGCCAAGCGACGCAAATTTAAGTGTCATCAGATCAGATTCTGACGAATTGCCATCAACAGCTCGGAAGTTTTGCCACGGGATAGCGGTTGGCCGCGGGTATCGCGGATACGCACTTCAATCAGTCCGTTGGCACTGCGCAGCACCACCAGGTAACCGGGGATTTCTGTTGCCTCGGCGCCGCCAACACCCGATATACCCTCAAACAGTGCGGGCTCAGCGGTTGTGGAGGTATCGATATTGGCCATTAGCTGCGGTAGAGTCACTCCCTCCGCCTCTTCGGCCAGCGTGTCCTCGTCGTCGCTGCCCCAGGAAAACCAGCCGCCGTCCTTCTCCTCCTCGGACAGTTCGCGGGACTTGTCGAAGGTCACGTAGAAAATGCCTGTGGCGGTATCTTCCTGATGCAGGCGAAAGGCGCCCGAATTGAGGGCGTGGACCAGGGTCGCCACCGCTCTCTCCCGCTCCAGCCCCATAAATAGGTAGGGCTCGCGGCCCGCCGGTTCCTGCAGTCCCACCTTGACCGCTCCCCCTCCGATCGCCTGCGCCACCAGGGAGGCCGCCGCGCCACTGCTATCGGCGGCCAGCGCCGAGGACATCTCATCGATCATCCAGCCCTCCCGCTCCGGGTCGGTGGATTGAGCCGGCCATTCCACCTGCACACTGGCCGGCAAGCTCACCGGCGCGGAGAAGTGGCGGACATGGACCTCGGTGGTATCCGGCTGTACACCCGATTCCACCTGAAGAAAGAATTTGTCCTTGGTTTCCGGGGTCTGCTTGAAAGTCAGCCATGCGGTCTCCATGCGGCCGGCATTGACATCGGACGACGCCAGCTGCAAACCGGACTGGCGCAGGAAGTAGTGCAACTGGGGCCAGACTTCCTCCGGGGGCTGCGATACAAGTACCCAGCGGCGGTTGCCCAGTTTTTGGATTTTAACCCTGTCCAGCCCCACATTGGCCGCCAGCGCCTGCGGACGGGGCACCTCGAATTTACCCCGCTCCAGGTCGGCTGTGCCGGTCTGGGGAACCTCGTACAGCTCCTCCTGCAGCGGGGCCTTGACCCCTTCAGGCATTCTCAGTGGAGGCAGGCTGTCCGCCAACTGGTAATCGTCACTGCGATCGCGGAAATAGCCGTCCTCGCCGCCAAAGATGCCACAGCCGGACAGGGCGATACTGGCGCCCAGAAGCGCGACCCCTGCAGTCAGTTTTGTCATTATCGATTCCCCAGTTGATACTTTGGTGAGGCTTTCAGAGCACACCCGCAGTGCGCAGTGCCTCGCGCACTGTGGCGTGATGCTGAACGGATAATCCGGTCAGCGGCAGGCGGATACCACCTTCAATACGGCCCATCTCTTTGAGCGCCCACTTTACCGGTATCGGGTTGGACTCCAGAAACAGCGCTTTGTGCAATATCTGAATGCGCTGGTCGATGGCCCTTGCGGTTTCCCCATCTCCCCGCATCCCCGCCTCGCACATCTGCGCCACTGCCGCGGGAGCCACATTGGCGGTGACGCTGATCTCACCCTTACCTCCCATCAGGATCAATTCCAGTGCCGTGGCATCGTCGCCGGAGTAGAGCGCAAAACCGTCGGGGAGCGTGTCCAGCAGTTGGCGTGCCCGCTGCAGGTTGCCGGTGGCCTCTTTGATACCAACGATATTACCGATGGCGGCGAGGCGGCACACCGTGTCGGGCAGCATGTCCACTGCGGTGCGCCCGGGCACGTTGTACAGAATCTGCGGGATAGCCACCGCCCTGGCGATCGCCCTGTAGTGCTGGAACAATCCCTCCTGGGTGGGCTTGTTGTAATAGGGCGTTACCAGGAGGCAGGCATCGGCACCGCACTTGGCGGCATTTTCGGTCAGCTCCATCGCCTCGGCGGTGGAATTGGCACCGGTTCCGGCGATTACCGGAATACGGCCCGCCACCTGGTCGACCACCCGGCGAATCACTTCCAGGTGCTCCTTGACGTTGAGGGTGGCGGACTCGCCAGTGGTACCCACGGCCACTATGGCACGGCTGCCCTGCTCAATATGCCACTCCACCAGATTGTGGAGGCTGTCCCAATCCAGGCTGCCGTCTGGGTACATTGGAGTAGCCAGAGCTACCATACTGCCGGAAAACATCCCATCTCCTTCGATTTTCGCACCATCTGGGGCGAAAGCTGCGGCCCCAGTGAAGTGCGCTATATTACTGAGCGTTGCGGACTCACGCCAGAATTATCCCGCGGGGGCTAGAGCGCCGGTCTCCTGCGCTTCTTTTTGCGCTTGCGCACGCCTTCGTAGACGTCCGGCTCACCCGCCGGCCGGGTTTTGAACCGGCGGTGAACCCACATGTATTGCGCCGGGTTGTCGCGTACTCGGGCCTCCACGAACTGGTTGACCAAAATGGCATCACGCAGTTCGTCGCCGGAGGGAATCTCCTCCATCGGGGGGTAAACTTTCACGTGATAACCCCGCTCCTCTTCCAGCCGGGTCACCACATAGGGGACAACCCTGGCCCGTCCGATACGCGCGAATCTCGATGTTCCGGTTACAGTGGCCGCCGGGTGGCCAAACAGGGGGGCAAATACGCCCTGCCGGATACCGTAATCCTGATCCGGCGCATACCAGACAGCACGGCCCTGCTGCAAAGCCCGCAGCATACCGCGCACATCCTTGCGCTGGAACACCTGGGAATCGGCACCGTGGCGCTCACGCCCCTTGCGCTGCACATAGTCGTACACCGGATTCTTGTGTGGGCGGTACATGCCGTCCACAGTGTGGCACATGGAAATGAACTGGGCACCGATCTCCAGTGTCGTGAAGTGCATCGCCAGCAACACCACCCCCTCACCGCGATCCACAGGCGCACGCAAATGCTCCAGCCCCTCGATGGAAAACCACTTGCGCAGCCAGTCGTCACTCCGAAACCAGGCCATGCCGGTTTCCATCACAGCGATGCCGTTGGCGGCGAAATTGCGCCGCAACAGATCTTTGCGCTGATTTGCATTGAGATGCGGAAAGCACAGTGCCAGATTGCGCTCCGCGATAGTTCGGCGGCTGCCCGCCAGGCTCAGCATCAACCGGCCCAGGACACGGCCCAGGCCCAGCTGCCAGCGGTAGGGCAGCTGGGCCAACAGAAACCAGATGCCAAATACAAGCCAGGTCGGCCAGTAGCGCGGCCGCAGCAGAGCCGCGCGAAAACGGGGTTTTTCCATTGTCTGTTGTCTGCCGCAGAGGCGATCAAAAGCGACGCATTATAGCCCCGGTGACGGCAAAGCGGCACCGGCTCCGGGACAAGAAACCGCCCCTGCGCGGTTTTTGCCCGCTCGGCGAAGTGGGGCGCCCCTCCCGCCCACACGGCCGGGAATCAATGACGCAACAGCGTATCCAGCGCATCCACCACCTCGCACCAGTCCGAATCCTCCTGAATGGCCTCGTGCAGGAAATCTCTCTGGCGCTGGGACCAAAACGGCGCAGTGGACAGCTTTTCGTCACCCTGCAGGTGGTGTCGAACAAGGAACTCGTCGATGGCCGCATCTTCGGAGGCGAGTCCCAGTTGGGCAAACAGGTCGTTTAACGTGTGGTGTCCGGTAGTATCCATTTCGACGCCCTTTTCTGTACGCAGGTCGCAACCATCCTGCGGTGGTGGCTGTGGCAGCCCTCAGTATAGGCGCCACTGCATCCGGCTCCTATGGATATGGCACTGCTGATGACCAGGCCCGCTTACCCGAAGTTTCATTACAGTAAATAGATCACGGCGCCAGTGCCGTCTTCCCATGTACCCTGGGGAAAAAATCACACTCCCGGAGAAGTCTTAGCTTGAAAAACCAAAGGATATGCTATAAAAAAGCCAAAAATAATAATTTTTTTTCACAAAACCACTAATAAAGAGGACATTCCTATGGAAAGGTGTTTTGCCAAAAAAACCCCTCTGGCTCTGTGCCTGTCGACCATCATCTTCGGAGGGCACAGCGCCGTCACCCTGGCCCAGGAGGCCGGGGCGACGCAGGACGAGCGGGAATTGGAGCTGGTGGAAGTCACCGGTTCCCATATCAAGCGCGCGCAAATGGATGGTCCCTCACCCGTGGCCAGCCTCAACGCCGAGGACATAGCCGCCACCGGCGTCACCGACCTGATCGGCCTGTTTACCAAATTGCCGGTATCCGGTCAGGGTACCTTTTCCACCCAGGCCAACAGCAGCGATGATACCGCCAATGGCAGCGCCAGCGTCTCCCTGCGTGGACTCGGTGCCGACTCGACACTGATCCTGGTGAATGGCCGCCGGGTGTCGGTGAGCCCTTTCGCCAAGAACATCGATACGGCTTTCGTCGACATCAACAATATTCCGCTGGCCGCCATTGAACGGGTGGACATCCTCAAAGACGGCGCCTCCGCCACCTATGGTTCCGACGCCATCGCCGGCGTGATCAACATTATCCTGCGCGACGACTTCGATGGTGTAGAGATATCCGGCAAGGTGGGCGGTACCGCTGACGGTGGTGGCGGTGAAAGTAATGTGAGCATGGTATTGGGCAATGTGACTGACAACAGCAGCCATACCCTGATCCTCGATTATTTCAACCGCGACGAGATTCTCTACGCGGACCGGGACTATTCCCGCTCCGCCAACCAGGCCGCGTTGCGCCCCAACGACCCCTTTGCCACCGACTTCCGCAGCTCCTCCGGTATCCCCGGCACCATCGCCCTGGCCTCGGATCCCACAGATCGTCTACCCGATACCTTTGGCAATGATGTCTGTGCCCCTGAAGATATCGATGCGGCCAACAACCTGTGCCGCTACGACTATGCCCCCTTCATGTCCATGGTGCCCTCCACCGAGAGGGTCAGCTTCAACTATCTGGGCAGATTCGTACTTGGCGGCACCGTGGAGGCCTTCGCGGAGTTAAACGGCCAGAACAGTAAAACCACCGTCAAGGGTGCCGGCAGTCCCAGCTTTAACGAACTGTTTATGGCCGGTGACAACCCCAATCACCCTTTTGCCGACATGCCGACCCATCCCTTTTTTGGCCAGGATCTGACCATGCGCCGCCGCACCACGGATATCGGCAATCGCCGCAAGGAAGCGGAGTCTGACTACTTCCGCAGTGTCGTTGGACTGGAAGGGGAACTGGGTGACTGGGCCTGGGAAGCCGCCTACAGCTATATCAAGAGCGACGCCGTGGAGCGCGGCGTGGACGGCTTCCCCAATTCCCGCCGCATCCAGGAGGCCATCGACAGCGGCCTGTGGAATCCGTTTGAACCCTCTTCCAACTCCGCGGAAGCCCTGGCCTACATTGAAACCACCACCACGCGGGTGGGCAAGTCCACCAACCGCTCCTATGACGCGCAGATTTCCGGCCCGGTGATGGCCATGCCCAGTGGCGACCTGATGCTGGCGCTGGGCGCCGAATACCGCCAGGAGTCCATCAGCGACAACCCCGATGACCAGTTCCTGCGCGGCGATGTCTTTGGCACCGAGGCCACCCAGGCCAACGGCAGCCGCAACAACACTGCGCTATTTGCTGAACTGGCGATCCCACTGCTGGACACTCTGGAGATGCAGCTGGCGGCCCGCCACGAGGATTACAGCGATTTTGGCACCACCACAGACCCCAAGGTGTCCTTCCTCTGGTCGCCGATGGACAGCCTTGCGCTGCGCGGTTCCTGGGGCACCGCCTTCCGCGCCCCCTCTTTGTCGCAGCTGGGCCTGGGACGCACCGATGAGTCCCCGACGCTGGTGGACAGCCTCCGCTGCGCGGCAGTGGGCAACGTCAACAAAGCCTGTGAGCCCCAGGAGTACACGGTGGTATTCGCCGGCAACCCGGATCTGGGGCCGGAGGAGTCGGAGAACTTCAATCTGGGCGCTATCGTGAACATCGGTGAACAGCTGACGGTGACACTGGATTATTACAACTACGAAATCGAGAACATCATCGATTCCGATACCCAGTTTGTGTTCAGCAACTTCGGTAACGATCCCAGTGTGGTCGACCGCCTGCCCTCCTCGGATCCCAGTGATCCAGGCGAAGTCGTCACCATTTTCGATTCCTTCCGGAATATCGGCGACCTGTCCACCGATGGCCTGGACCTGGACCTGCGCTACAACCTGGACACCGGTTACGGCAGCTTCGGCTTTTCCTATGTACTCAACTATATGTTGAGCTACGAGGATCGCCGCCCGGATGCCGACGGTGGCACTCGGGTGGACCGTGAAGCCGGGGACTATGAGCTGCCGGAAATGCGCTGGACTGCGGCGGTGGACTGGAACCGGGACAATGTGTCCGCGCGGGTGGCGGTCAATTTTATCGACAGCTTCGCCCAGGATGCCTCAGTGCAGCAGCCGGGCATGAGCGATATCGATTCCATGACCACTGTCGACACCACGGTGAATTACTTCGGCTTTGAAGACATTACCATCACCCTGGGCGCAACCAACCTGTTCGATGAAGAGCCGCCTATAGACTATGCGGACTTCATGGGCTTTGCCACTACAGTGCACAGTGGCCAGGGACGCTTCGCCTACCTGTCCTCCACTTACCGCTTCTAAAACGAAGCCACAACACCGCAATCCACTGTGTGGATTGCGGACACAGATCCCGCGCACTCCCGTTATTAATTCGGGGCGCGGGATTTTTTATGCAGCTGGGTATGGAGACGCCCTGAACAAGTTGCCGGGTCAATGCGCACAAGGATGGACCGACGCCAGTCGGAGCCCGACGCAAACCCTTGCAAAGCCAGCGCTTCCGCGTATTTGTACAGGTTTTGAAGGGATACAATCCAATCGACCAGACATAGTGGATCGGATTGCCGGATAGATAAAGTGAGGCATTGGCGGAAGGATTGCGGGAGCGGCATAAGTCGCCCCCGCGGCCATAGAGAATCAGGCGAAGTCGGCCGGCACCAGCGGGCTAGTATCCGCCGCGTAGTCCACACCGTCGACACCAAAACCAAACAGCTTGAGAAAATCCGCCTGATAGCCCCGGTGGTCGGTGAGCTGGAACAGGTTTTCATTGTTGACCTGGGGCCACAGCGCCTCAATCTTGGCCTGGGTTTCACGGCGCAGTTCCCACTCATCCATGCGATAGCGGTTGTCGCTGTCGAGTTGCGGGTTGTCGCTGTAGAGGCCCTCGGTATAGAGGCGGTAAAGCTGCTCTATGCAACCCTCATGGGTACCCTCCTCTTTCATCACCTTGTAGGCCAGGGAGATGTACAGAGGCATCACCGGAATCGCCGAACTGGACTGGGTCACCAGCGCCTTCAGCACCGCCACATGGGCATCCGCCTCGCCGCTCGCGGAGATGGTTCGCGCCGCCCGGTCCAGGTCCTCCTTGGCCTTGCCGATGGTAGCATCGCCATAGACAGACCTGGTCAGCTTGTCGCCGATGTAGGTATAGGCCACTGTCTTGCAGTTATCGCTGAGAACACCCGCATCGGACAGGGCCCGCAGCCACAATTCCCAGTCCTCGCCGCCCATCACTTTCACCGTCGACGCTATTTCCTCCTCGGAGGCTGGCTCCAGGGTGATATCGCCGATTTCCAGTTTGTCAGTGTTCAGGTTGCGAGACGTATATGGCTTGCCAATGGGCTTTAGCACCGAGGAGTAGAGTTGTCCGGTTTTGGGGTCAGTGCGCCGCGGGGAGGCAAGGCTGTAGATCACCAGGTCCACTTCACCCAGATCTTCCCGGATCATCTCGATGGTGCGCGCCTTGACCTCATCGGAAAAGGCATCGCCGTTGATACTCCTGGCGTAGAGACCCGCCGCATGGGCCTCCGCTTCGAAAGCGGCGGCATTGTAGTAGCCCGCCGAGGCGGTGCGCTTTTCCGTCGGTGGCTTCTCAAAAAACACCCCCAGAGTGCTGGCGCCACAACCGAAGGCGGCGGTGATCCGGGAGGCCAGGCCATAGCCGGTGGAGGCACCCACCACCAACACCTTTTTGGGTCCCCCCGTGATAGCCGGCTGGGACTTGATGTAATCAATCTGCTCGTGCACATTGGCGGCGCAGCCCTGCGGGTGTGCATTGGTACAGATAAAGCCGCGAACTTTTGGCTGGATGATCATGCCTGAAACTCTCTCCTGTCGGTTTGGAGAAATAAAGGTGCCGGAGGAGCGTGGCTCCCACACACCGTGGTTATTGGGTCACAATGGCGGCCATTCTAAAGCCGTACGCGTCTTAGTCCAGCAGCGGGCAGCTCCGCCCCCTGCCAGCCTGTCCAAAATATCCCAACTGCCGGCCAAAGCGCCCCCAAAATGGCCCGACTGCCCAAAACCTCCACCAGCAACGGTATAATCGCGCCAGTTGACAGGTGCCGGCGCCGATTGCGCGCCCTGACTTGCCGGCCTCTCCCTGACGTAAAAGGCTGCCCTCCCTATGTTTACACTGCGATTTACCACCCCGGCCAGCTGGACCCAGGTGGTACTGGCCGACTTCGACCGCTTTCTCCAGGACCACGCAGCGGCGGAAAAAAAAGCCTCCGGTATGGCGGTGTCCATGTTCTCACACTATCCGGACAAACCGGTTCTGGTGGAGGCAATGATCAATCTGGCGCTGGAGGAAATGAATCACTTTCGCCAAGTGATCAAACTCATGCACGAGCGGGGAGTTTTTCAGGCCGCGGACGAAAAAGACGCCTACATCAATGGGCTGCGCCAACTTATGCGCCGCGGCAGCGATGTCTATCTGTTGGACCGGCTGCTGCTTGGCGGCATTATCGAAGCCCGCGGCTGCGAACGCTTCGGCCTGGTGGCGGAAGCCCTGCCAGTGGGACCTTTGAAAACCTTTTACCAGGTCATTACCGAAAGTGAAGCCCGCCACCACGAGCTGTTTGTAGAGCTGGCATTGGAATATTTCCCCCGCGATACAGTCCAGGCTCGCCTGGACCAGCTGCTCGATGCCGAAGCCGACATCGCCGCCGCTCAGCCCCACCGCGCCGCTTTGCACTGAACCGGGCTGATCGCCGACGTGGAACACTATCTCCAGCGCTACGCCGAACCCGAGGTTCAGCTGCTGAGCACCTGGCCTGATCTCACCTTCAACCACACTCTGGTGGTCCCCTGCTACCGGGAAAAGCCCGATTTTCTGCTCTCGCTGGAGCGGAATTTCAGCGGCGCGGGACTCTTGCTGATTCTGGTGGTCAACCAGCCGGACACCGATGACGGCGACCGCAATGACCCCCTGCTGGATGCGGTCAAAGCGCGGGAAACTGCCATTTGGCAGAGCGATCACCTCAGCCTGCGCCACTGGGGTGACAACGGCGGCCTGCTGCTGGTGGAGCGCTGGCGGGATGGGCTTAAACTGCCGCGCCAGCAGGGCGTGGGATTGGCGCGCAAAATCGGCTGTGATATCGCCGCCCAGCTTACTTTCAATGGATGTCTTTCCAGTGGCTGGATCCATTCCACCGATGCCGATACCCGGCTTCCCGCCGACTATTTTCAGGGGCTGCCGGACCCAATCGAACGGAGTGCCGCCATTTACCCTTTTACCCACGAGGATGGTCCGGCACTGGTACATCGCGCCCATCGCCTGTATGAAGGCGCCCTCCAACACTATGTGGACGGCCTGCGCTGGGCGGGCTCCCCCTGGGCCTTTCACACCATTGGCAGTACCCTCGCCATCAGCGCGCATCACTACTGCGCCGCGCGGGGTTTTCCCCGCAGGGCCGCCGGGGAGGACTTTTACCTGTTGAACAAACTCGCCAAACTGGCGCCAGTGACGCAATTCCGCCAGCGGGGCAAACTCGTAATTAGCGCCCGTCTCTCCCAACGAGTGCCCTTTGGTACCGGGCCCGCCACAGCCAGGATAGCCGCACAGCTGGAGGCCGGTGAGGAGCCGCTGTGGTATGCACCGCAGGTT
This sequence comes from Microbulbifer discodermiae, assembly GCF_040742695.1. Classification (NCBI taxonomy): domain Bacteria; kingdom Pseudomonadati; phylum Pseudomonadota; class Gammaproteobacteria; order Cellvibrionales; family Microbulbiferaceae; genus Microbulbifer; species Microbulbifer discodermiae. The sequence continues at coordinate 11,776 of NZ_JBFLAB010000048.1, forward strand.
TTCTCGGAATTGCAGAAATTTCTGACCATCGTCAGAAATTCCGGTCCACCCGATACATTCAACGAGCCCTGGGCAGAAATTCCCATTCAGCTTGGCTGGTCGCGGTTTGTCCGCCATTGCCGGCAACAGAAACTCTCCCCGGAGCAGCAGCAACAGGCCCTGAAACACTGGTTCGACGCCTTCCGCACGCTGCGCTTTGTGCATCTTGTACAGAAGCACTTACATCCACCTCTGCCACTGCGGACCCTACTGGACAATCCCTCTCCGTTCGACCATTTGCCAACCAGAAAAGCAAGCTATTCCGTCTAATTAAACAGGCTTTCAAAGGCGACAACCCAATCGATGAGATATCATCGGTTGGGTTGTCGGAGTAAGGAAGCTGCGGGAATTTCCGTTCGATCACCTGCGTGCCCCTGATACAGGGTGCCGAACAGCCAGTCCCCAAGCGGATAAGTGATATTGAAATTGTAACTGCCCATCAGGCTCGGGTCGTGATGTGCAGTGTGTTGCCGGCGCAGCCGCGCCATTGCGGGCATTCGGCCCAGGGGCGAATCCTCGCGGGTGTGATAGGCAAAATGCAGCAACTCGTAATTGAGGAAATAGGCGAACACCATGGCGGCGTAGAGCCAGCCCACATTGGCACCGAAAATCCAGGTGACCGCCAGGCCGGACGGCACTACCGACACCAACAGAAAAAACGTCACCAACACCGGGGGGAAGAGCACCGCGTGAAAATCACGGCTGTCCTCGAACGCCATGGCGTCCCGATGGAAAAAGCGGTGGTGACGCAGAGTGTGGCGCCGGTAGACAGGGCGCAGCAGGGGGAGATACCAGGCGTTGCGCCCGGGTCGCCGATGCATGGGGCCCCGATGGCCCCAATACTCCACCAAATTCAGAAAAATAAAGGCCAGCGGCAGGGTCAGCCACTGGTACCAGACGGCCTGTCGTATCTGGGCGACACACACCACCATTGCCGCCAGGGTGACCGTCAGGGTAAAAGTAAAATGCAGCCAGCCGCGGTAGTGGCGGCCGATAAACTGCCGTCGATAGCGCTGGCGGAATGCCCGCAGTCCTTTACCGATGGGTTTGTCTGTCAGAATTGTCCCTCCCCGGCCTCTGAGACCAATGACGGAAAAGGCGCCACCCGCTAGTTACCGCAACAGCAGCAGTGGCTGTTTGGTATTCAGCAACATCTTGGCGGTAACACTGCCCATCAGCAGATCGCGCAGTCGATTGTGGCTGAAGGCACCCATCACCGTCAGGTCGATATCATTTTCCTTCTGGTAGGCCACCAGGGCCTCGACAGTGCTTCCGGTCAGGTGGCTGGCAGTGGTCGCAATCCCGGCTGCAGCCAGCTCCGCACCTGCCTCCGCCAACACTGCCTCGGCCTTTTGCGGTTCGCCCACAAACACCAGGTAGCAGGAGATATCGGCGAATAGCCGGCTGCCCGCCACCATACTCAGCGCTTTTTTGGCCGCCTCGCCGCCATCGTAGGCCAGCATAATCCGCTTCGGCTGGGTAAAACCCCGGTTCACCACCAGAATTGGCTTGTGCAGCGAACGCACCACTGTTTCCAATTGCGACCCCAGCCCCTGCTCCGATTCGCCATGCTCCTCTCCGCGGATACCCAGCACCAATACGCGAATCGTATCCTCCAGCTCGATCAGGGATTCCACCAGGTTGTCGTGGCGCTGACAGGTCACAACCTGCTCCACCCCTGCCATGGTGGCGCGCTCTCTCGCCGCCTGCAACATCAATTTGCCCTGCTGCACCATCAGGCGCGAGCGCTGCTGCTCCAGCGCTGTGAGTTCGTCCAGCAGATCCTCCTGGCTGCCAACACCGATGCTGCCAGTCAGATCGGCGACCGCCGGCACATTGGTGCGTTCGATATTGTGCAGCAGCTTCAGTGGCGCGCCGATGCGTGCAGCGATCCAGGCGCCGTAGTCGCACACAGCCCCGGTGTGATGCGAGCCATCGATACACGACAGCACCACCGGCTCCTGCTGCAGCGAGTTGCCGTTGATTTCCTTATTGTTGTTTCCGTCCGCGCCCATCAATGTCCTCCCAACACCCGCTCTATCTCTTCCGGTTTATCGTGCACCCCAAAGCGGTCAACTATGGTTTCGCTGGCCTCATTCAGGCCAATCAACTCCACGTCGGCGCCTTCGCGGCGGAATTTGACCACAGCCTTATCCAGTGCGTACACCGCCGACAGGTCCCAGAAGTGGGCGCGGCTGAGGTCGATAACCACCCTGTCCACCACCTCCTTAAAATCGAAGGCGTCGATAAACTTATCGGCCGAATTAAAAAACACCTGCCCCACCACCCGGTAGACCCGACAGCCCTGGTCCTCACTCAGCTCGGAAGCCACATACATAAAGTGACTGACCTTGTTGGCGAAGAACAGCGACGCCAGCAGCACACCCACAAATACACCATAGGCCAGATTGTGGGTCCACACTACCACAACCACCGTAGCCAACATCACCAGATTGGTGGACAGGGGATGGCGTTTCAGATTGCGGATCGAATCCCAGTTAAAGGTTCCTATGGACACCATGATCATCACCGCCACCAGTGCCGCCATGGGAATCACCGCCACCCAGTCACTCAGAAAAACCACCAGCGCCAGCAGGCCCACACCGGCCACCAGGGTGGAGAGACGGCCGCGTCCGCCGGACTTCACATTGATCACCGACTGGCCGATCATGGCGCAGCCCGCCATTCCACCCAGCATACCCGCGGCGATGTTGGCGATGCCCTGCCCCTTGCACTCGCGATTCTTATCACTGGGGGTATCCGTCAGGTCATCCACAATCGTCGCGGTCATCAGGGATTCCAGCAGGCCCACCACCGCCAGGGCGGCGGAATAGGGAAAAATAATCTGCAAAGTCTCCAGGTTGAGCGGCACCTCCGGCCACAGGAACACCGGCAGAGTGTCCGGCAGCTGGCCCATATCTCCCACAGTGCGGATATCCAGGCCCAGGATCACAGCAACCGCAGTGAGCAGCAGGATACACACCAGCGGCGAGGGAATAACCCTGCCGACCAGCGGGATAGCCGGGAACAGGTAGATAATTGCCAGCCCCGCCGCAGTCATGGCGTAGACCTGCCAGCTACCCCCCGTCAGTTCCGGCAATTGCGCCAGAAAAATCAAAATCGCCAGGGCGTTCACAAATCCGGTCACTACCGCCCTGGACACAAAGCTCATCAGGCTGCCCAGCTTCAATGTGCCGGCAATTATCTGCAACACCCCGGTCAGCAGCGTCGCCGCCAGCAGGTACTGGAGCCCATGCTCCTTAACCAGTGTGACCATCAACAGTGCCATAGCGCCGGTGGCCGCGGAGATCATGCCCGGCCGGCCGCCCACAAAGGCCATTACCACCGCGATACAGAAAGAGGCATAGAGCCCGACCCTGGGGTCCACGCCGGCGATGATCGAGAAGGCGATGGCCTCGGGAATCAAAGCCAGGGCCACCACCAGACCGGCGAGTACATCGCGACGGATATTGCCGAACCAGTCGGCTTTGGTCGAAGAGAGCAGGGAAGGCAGGATCATAGAACGCAAATCGATTGGAATTGATCAAAAAAAGGCCGCGCACTCTACCATAAGCACAGGCCCGCCGCATGACTGGCTTCCATGACCCGCCATCCCCTCGCTGACCAGCGCTTTCGCAGTCGCCCACCAGCCGGTGCCGCCCGCCCTGTCCGCCTCCGGACAGAGCGGACAGCGGACACTGGTGGCGGACACCCGAACAGACCTGTCCCTGCCCGCAACTCCAAAAAATCTCATGTAAATCAGAGACTTAATTGGAGTCGGAAAGTTGGCACGGGGATTGCTCTACTTGCTTTATAAGTATCAAAGCCGCCTTCCCATGCACACGGTTGTCGGGAATGCGAATACAGACAGACAAAAATGGACCCGAAGATGATCAGAGACACTTCCCGGCAGGACACCAGGATTGAAGCTGCACCGCCGTGGAAAAAACCCAAAATCTACCTGAGCGCTCTCGGCCTGGGCCTCACCCTGACCTTCCTCATCTGGGGCATCAACGCCTGGCACAGCACCGGCTCGGTTGATAACACCCTCTCCCTGTCGCGGATCAATATCGCCGAGGTCCAGCGCGGCGACCTGGTTCGCGACCTGGTGGTACAGGGCAAAGTGGTCGCCGCCAACAGTCCCACCCTGTACAGCCCGGCCCAGGGCATTGTGAAGTTCGCGGTAAAGGCCGGCGATACGGTGGAGGTGGATCAACTGCTGGCCTCGGTGGAAAGCCCGGAATTATCCAACCAGCTGGCTCAGGAAACTGCCCAGTTGGACCAGCTCACAGTGGAACTGCAGCGGCAGAAAATTCAGGCCAAACGCCAGCGGTTGGAAAACCAGCAGAAGGCCGATCTCGCCAAAGTGAACCTCACCGCTGCCAAACGGGAATTAAAACGCGCCGAAGTTTCTATGGAAAAGCAGATTATCTCCCTGCTGGATTTCGAGAAAAGCAGGGACGATATGGCCCGCGCAGAGTTGGAATATGAACAGGCGGTACAAAATTCCGAGCTGGAGAAGGAGTCCCTGAGCTTTGATACCCAGACACTTAAACTCCAGGTTTCCCGGCAGAAATTACAGGTAGAGGAACTGCAGCGCCGGGTACGCGAACTGGAAATCCTCTCCCCCGTCAGCGGCACTGTCGGCAGCCTGGCCGTTTCCCAGCGCAGCGCCGTCGCCGCCAACACGCCGCTGATCACAGTGGTGGACCTCACCAGTTTCGAGCTGGAGGCCGCAGTACCGGAAAACTACGCCGACGACCTGGGGCTCAATATGGCGGTGGCCATCAACCTGGGAGGCAGCGAGCTGCCGGGCAGGATTACCGCAATTTCACCCGAGGTCATCGACCGTCAGGTGCTGGCGCGGGTTCGCTTCGCCGCGGGACAACCCAAAAACCTGCGCCAGAACCTGCGCCTCACCGCCCGCATCCTGCTGGAGAACCGCAACGATGTCCTGCTGGTGAAACGAGGAGGATTTTTGGACCAGACAGGTGGCCGTTTTGTATTCCGCCTCAACAACCGGCAACAGGCGGAGCGGGTTTCAATCCAACTGGGCGCAATGGGACTGAAACAGGTGGAGATCGTCTCCGGCCTGCAGGAAGGGGATCAAATCATTGTCTCATCCGCCGAGGAGCTGGAAAACGCGCAGCTGGTCGCCCTGAAGGAATAACGCCGCACAAACAGAGAGCCGCCCACCCTAACACCGCAAAAAAATTCAGTGATTAACAAGGAACATCGCCATGCTCAAAATGCATAACATCCGCAAGAGTTTCCGCACAGATACCATCGAAACCCACGCCTTGCGCGACTTCAGCCTGGAAGTCAAAGAAGGGGAGTTTGTGTCCGTGACCGGCCCCAGCGGCTCCGGCAAGACTACCTTCCTGAATATCGCCGGACTGCTGGAAATCCCCACCGATGGCCAATACCTGCTGGACGGCGAGGATGTCAGTAACCTTAACGACCGGCAGCGTTCGCGCCTGCGCAACGAGAAAATCGGTTTTATTTTCCAGGGCTTCAATCTGATTCCCGATTTAAACCTGTTCGACAATATCGATGTGCCGTTGCGTTACCGCGGTTTTAATGCCAAAGAGCGCCGCAGGCGTATCCAAAAAGTGCTGGAACAGGTGGGCCTGTCCGCCCGCGCCAGACACCTGCCGGCGCAACTCTCCGGCGGTCAGCAGCAGCGTATCGCCATAGCCCGCGCCCTGGCCGGCGAGCCGCGCTTTTTGCTCGCGGACGAGCCCACCGGCAATCTCGACTCCTTGATGGCGCGCCAGGTAATGGAACTGCTGGAATTTATCAACGAGTGGGGCACCACCATCGTTATGGTGACCCATGACCCGGACCTGGCCCGCCGCGCCCAGCACAATATCCAGATTGTGGATGGGCAGGTCTGTGATCTGCACTCGGTTGCACGGCAGCCAGATGCGGCCAGCGCCTGAGGAGTCACCGCCATGCTTGGATATTATTTTGCCCTCGCTTTGCGCAGCCTGCGCAGCACACCGATTTTGAGCAGCCTGATGGTTGCCGCCATCGCCATCGGTGTAGGCGCCGCCATGACGGTGCTCAGCCTCAACTATATGATGTCGCGCAATGCCCTGCAGCACAAAGACGATGTCCTCTACGCTGTACAGTTGGACAGCTGGGACCCCAATGAAGCTGCCAACACGGCCAATGAAATACCCTGGGACCTGACCTATCGGGATGCCCAGGCACTGCTGCGCTCGGACATTCCCACCCGCCAGGTGGCCATGCACCGTTTCGGCTTTACTGTCGAGTTGGAGAATTCGCAACTGCGCCCCTTTGTGGGCTCGGCACGTGTCACCAGCCGCGACTTCTTCGCACTATTCGATGTCCCATTTTTGTATGGCGGCACCTGGGACAGTTCGGCGGACCAGGCGCATACACAATTGGTGGTGCTGTCGAAGGCCACCAACGACAAGCTCTTTACCGGCGAAAACAGTGTGGGCAGGAGCATTATCCTGAATGGCAACCCTTTTACTGTGGTGGGGGTGATCGATCACTGGAACCCGGCCCCCAAGGTGTACGACCTCACCAACAGTCCCTTTGCAAATACGGAATCCATGTTCGTGCCTTTCGGCCTGCACCGAAAGTTTGAAATAGATACCTGGGGCAATACACAGGGATGGCAAAGTGGTAACAGCGCGGAAGGCTATGAGGGTTTTCTGCAAAGCGACTCTGTGTGGATTCAATACTGGGTGGAGCTGCGGGATGACGAGCAAAAACAGCAGTATGAAACATTCCTCACCGCCTATATCCAGGGGGAAAAGTCCCAGGGGCGCTTCCAGCGGCCGCTGAAATTCGCCTTGAGCAAACCCTCCGAATGGCTGCAACTCAACAAAGTCCTCAGAGATGACAGCCGCGTGCTGGGGTGGGTCTCCCTGGCGTTCCTGCTGGTTTGCGTAATCAATGGGGTGGCCCTGCTATTGGCCAAGTTCCTGCGCAAGGCCCCCGAAGCGGGTGTGCGCCGCGCCCTGGGAGCAAGCCGCGGCGCCCTGTTTTTCCAGTACCTGATCGAGAGTGCCGCTATCGGAATCATGGGCGGCGTCGCCGGTATAGTTGTCGCCCTGCTGGGTATACGCGCCAGTCGCCATCTGGCGATGGGATGGATCGACACAGTGGCTTCCATGAACTGGTTGATGATGCTCGCCGCCATAGCACTGGCGCTGATCGCCAGCCTGCTGGCGGGCCTCTATCCCGCCTGGCGTATCAGCCACACCAACCCTGCCATTTACTTGAAAACCCAGTGAGGCCCGCTCATGTTCGAACTTAAACCGATACTGTCGACCCTCTGGCATCATAAGGTTTCCGCATTGCTGATTGCCCTGCAATTGGCGCTAACACTGGTGATCCTGAGCAATAGCCTGCTGATCGTCACGGACCGCATCGACAAAATGGCCCGTCCAACCGGCATGGATGTGGAGAATATTATTGCAGCGGATTTCCTCGCTATCCCGCAGGATTATGATATGGCCGGGGCGGTGCGTGCGGACCTGGAGATGCTCCGCGCCCTGCCCAATGTAGTGGATGCAACCCATAGCCATCAGGTTCCGCTCTCCGGGTCCGGCTCTGCCAATACGTTTTTTACCCAGCCAAATCAGGAAACCGGCGGGGAAAACGCCAACTACTATAGGACCGACCCCCATTTTATTAATACGCTGGGTCTGACCCTGGTGGCAGGCCGCAATTTTACCCCGGCGGAGATGCAGGTTTATGCTTCCACCGAACGCGGTGAAGCGCATGTGGCGATCATTACGCGACAACTGGCGGAAAAACTGTTTCCAGGCGAAGATGCCCTGGGAAAATCCTTTTTTCTTAGCGACAGCCCCATCGAGATTATCGGTATCGTGGAGCGGCATCTGGGTGCCTGGCTGGGCTGGTCAAAAGCGGGCAATGTGGCATTTCTCCCCGGCCTGCAAACCACCCAGGGCATGAACTATCTGGTGCGTACAGAAGACGGCAAGCGCGACGCAGTCTTACAAACCCTGGCTGACAAGCTTGCGGAGCGGGACCCGGACAGGGTAATCCAGGTGAGAAGCCTGTCGAACCATATGGCCCGGAGCTACGCTACGGACAATCTGATGGTCAAAATCCTGTCCGCGGTTGGCGCCATGCTCAGCTTTATTGTGGCACTGGGCATAGTGGGGCTCACCAGCTTCTGGATAAACCAGCGCACCAAACAGATTGGTGTACGGCGGGCACTGGGGGCCACCCGCGCCAATATCAGCCGCTATTTCCTGCTGGAAAACAGCCTGATTGCCGGTACAGGTATCGCTTTGGGTGCCGCCGCCGCCCTGATTGCAAACCAGTACCTGGTGCGCGATTATTCCCAGCCGGTGCTGCCCCTGACATCGCTGGCCATATGCGCCCTGCTGATTCTGCTGGTCAGCCTGGGGGCCGCTCTGGTTCCCGCAATGCGCGCCGCCAATATTTCCCCGGCAACCGCCACCCGGAGTGTGTAGTGTAACGACCCTATGGCACCGGCAACCCAAGCGGTTGCCGGGCTAGATAAACTGACAAATACCGAATAAAAAACGCTTAGAGGAATTGGTTATGTTCAGATCCATTGCCCCCCTAATAATCACGGGACTTTGTATTTTAAGCCGTCACGGCTACGCGCAAGAACACCCGGTAATTGCCGGACCGGCTGTTTCGCCACAACTCACTGCGGAAATTACCAACATTGACCGGATATTTTTCGATGCAGTCTTCAATAACTGCGACCTGGAAGCATCCCGAAATCTGATCACCGCAGACTTTGAGATGTACCATGACAAATGGGGGAAAACCGCCAGTTCCGGGGCCGAGTTTCTCCGTGGTCTGGAGCGGATGTGCCAAAGACGAAAGGACGGCAGCGATATTAGAGCGCGGCGGCAACTTGTCGCGGAGGGCATGAGAGTGTACCCGCTCAATAAGTTTGGGGCTATTCAAACAGGAACTCACCTTTTCTACGGCATCCGCGCTGACAATACCGAAGTGCTGCGCGAAAGTGGGCAATTTACCCATGTTTGGCAAAAGGTGGACGGCCAGTGGAAGCTGGCCAGAGTATTGAGTTTTGATCACCAACCCGCCACCGGGCACCCAACTCGCCAACTTTCGGATTAGGTCGTCGCCAATGCCTTTGGCGGGACCGTTGGACAGCCGTCTCACCACAGTTCCCACTCATGCGCAGTCACTGCATAATGGGCATACAGCGGTCGAACCCCTACCCCATGGATAAAATACTGATTATCGACGACAACAGCAGTATCGTCTCCGCCCTGGAGATACTGCTGTCCCTGCACAATCTGCAATCCCTCCGCGCCATCACACCCCAGGCCGGCCTGCAGCTACTGCGGGAAGACAGGGACATCCGCCTGGTTATCCAGGATATGAACTTCAGCGCCGACACCACCTCCGGGGAAGAGGGCCGAGAGTTGTTTTTCGCCATCCGGGAGATCAACCCGGACCTGCCAATCATTTTGCTGACCGCCTGGACCCAGTTGGAAATGGCGGTGGAAATGGTCAAAGCCGGCGCGGCGGACTATGTGGGCAAACCCTGGGACGACAACAAACTGATTTCCACCATCAACAACCTGCTGGAACTGGGGGAACTGCAGCGGCACCAGCGGGTATCGCAACAGCAGGCCCTCCAGGCCCGCAACGACCTGGCGAAATCCTACGACCTGCAGGACATTGTCTATCGCAGTGAAAAAATGCAAACACTGCTGGAAATGGCCACCCAGGTGGCCAGGTCCGATGTGCCGGTGCTGATTACCGGACCCAACGGTGCCGGCAAGGAAAAGATCGCCGATATAGTGCAGGCCAATTCCCGTTTGCGCGACGGCCCCTATGTCAAAGTCAATGTGGGCGCCCTGCCGGAAGCGCTGATGGAGGCAGAGCTGTTCGGTGCCGAAGCCGGCGCCTACACCGGCGCCGGCAACCGGGCCCGCCAGGGGCGTTTCGAGGCCGCCGACGGCGGCACCCTGTTTCTCGACGAGATAGGCGAACTCTCCGCCAGCGGCCAGGTGAAACTCCTGCGCGTGCTGCAGACCGGAGAGTTCCAGCGGCTCGGCAGCAGCCAAACCCGCAGAGTTGAGGTGCGGGTCATCAGCGCCACTAACAGCGATCTGCCCAGGGCCATTGAGAGCGGCGACTTCCGCCAGGATCTCTTCTACCGACTGAATGTGATCGAATTGCGCCTGCCACCCCTGAGTGAGCGCCGCGAAGATATAGTCCCTCTGGCAATGCACTTTTTGCGCCAGGGGGAAGTGCCGAAGAAACTATCTCCGCAGGCGCTGACAGTATTGACCCGCCACCTCTGGCCGGGCAATGTGCGCGAACTGCAAAATGTAATGCAGCGCGCCGCGGTTCTGTGCCGGGGGGACACCATCGACGAAGCGGTTTTAGCGCTACCTACACAGCCGGTCGCCGACCGGGCTGAAATGAGTTTTGAGCCCAGCCGCGAACTGCTGCAACAGACCCTGGCCAGCTGCAATGGAGTGATCGCCCAGGCCGCCCGGGAACTGGGCATGAGTCGCCAGGCACTTTACCGTCGCCTGGAAAAACACGGTATTCCCTATTGATGTCCAAGTTTTTTTCCCTGGAAGGGCGCCTGGTCGCCACCGCACTCCTGGGGCTGGTGGTTGGCACTGCCATTCCCTGGCTGTTGTTGGCACTCGGCTTCGATCAACGCCTTTCCTGGGCCCTGGGCATGCTGCTGGGTGTCCTCGTGCTTGTCGGCCTTATACGCCTGGTGCTGCGCCCACTGACCACCACTCTCAAAGCCCTGCGAAGCGGGCTGCTCAATTTTCGCGACGGCGACTTCTCCATTTCCCTGGTGCCACCAAAAGTCCGCGAACTGCACGAGATAACCAGCCTTTACAACGACATCGGCGAGCACCTGAGACGCGAGCGCGCCCATATTTACCAGCGCGAGCTGCTCCTGGATACGGTGATCCAGAGTTCCCCTCAGGCACTGTTATTGATGGACCAGGGTGAGCATATTATTTATTCCAACAACAGCGCCAGGAAACTGTTGAATAACGGCAGGCCCATCCAGGGTTTGCTGCTGGAAAAACTGCTGCCGAACAGCCCGCATGAAATCGCCAGTGCGATCGAAAATCGACAAAACGGCCTGTTCAATTACAGCGACAAAAACGGCACTCATTCGATACATATCGGCAACAGCACCTTTATCCTCAACGCCCACAGGCACCGCCTGGTAGTATTGCGCGAAATGACCCAGGAGCTGACGCGGGCCGAGGTACAAATATGGAAAAAGGTCATTCGGCTGATCAGCCATGAACTGAACAATTCTCTAGCGCCCATCTCCTCCCTGGCACACTCCGGTAAAATGCTGATCGCCAAGCCGGACAGGGCCGCCGATCTGGAAAAAGTGTTCGATATCGTCGCCGAGCGCTGCCAACACCTGACGGAATTCACCCAGGGCTATGCGCGTTTTGCCAAGCTGCCGGCGCCCAGTTGTGAAGTGGTGGACTGGCGGGCCCTGATTGAGCGAATCGCTCCATTACAGAAGTTCACCTTAAAGGGCGGAGTTCCGCGACGCCCAGGATATTTCGATCCGGTGCAGATGGAGCAGGCGCTGCTCAACCTGATCAAAAATTCCCGCGAAGCGGGTAGTGACAGCGAAGATATAGAATTGCGCATCAGTGCGGACGACCGCGGACAACAACTGGTAATCACCGACCGCGGTTCCGGCATGAGCGAAAAAGTATTGCAACAGGCGTTGCTGCCCTTCTTTTCCACCAAGGAGCAGGGGGTGGGACTGGGCCTTACCCTGTGCCGGGAAATCGTCGACGCTCACGGCGGGCAGCTTCAACTGCTTAACCGCTCCGGCGGGGGCTTGCGAATAAGCCTGTGGCTGCCCTGGGAAAAAACCGGCGACTGATTTCCCGGACTTATTTTTCTTTTGCAGTGTCGGCAAGCTGCTGTTCCGGACATGACAGCAGCACTGAAACCTCAATCAAGCGGGCAGTTGCCACTCATCGCGCAATTTACTCACATCCGCGCGCGGCGGCAGGCCGAACATACGGCTGTATTCGCGGCTGAAGTGGGAGGGACTCTCATAGCCCACGCGGTAGCTGGCGGAGGCCGCCTCCAGGCCCTCACTCAACATCAGGCGCCGCGCTTCATTCAGGCGCAGTCTCTTCTGGAACTGCAAAGGCGACATACGAGTGATCTGCTTGAAACTGTGATACAGGGAGGATTCACTCATATTGGCCTGTTCCGCCAGGTCGCTGATGCGCAGCGACTCAGCAAAGCGATCCTTGAGCACCTCCACTACCCGAGACACGCGGTTTGCCTGGCTATCCGCCATGGCGAACTTGCGCATATGCACCCCAATCTCCCCCATCAGGGCCCGATAGACAATCTCCCGCCGCACCAGAGGAGCCAGTATTCGCGCATCCACAGGGTTCTCTGCCAGGTCCACCAGACGGATAACCGCATCCAGTAAATCCTGGTTCATCTGGGCAACGGAGAAGCCACAGCTGACCTCAGTACAGTGGATGTCCGTTTCCAGCCCGGGTGCCTTGTCTCCCAGCTCCAGCACCAGATCCGCTACCTCTTTGGGGTCGATGGTCATTCTCACTGTCAGAAATGGAGTCTCCTCGGACGCGAACTCCACCCTGCCCACGAGCGGCAGGTGCACCGAGGTCGCCACATAGCTGAGGGGCATATAGGTGGCCTCCCGGTCCCCCAGCCCCAGCGTCCTGCTGCCCTGGATAATAAAACTGAGTGACGGTGCAATTACCGAAGAGGTGCAGGTTGCGGGCCCATTGCTGCGGATCAGGATCAAACCATCCAGCCCTGTCTCGGTCCTTCCCGGCTGCGGAGCCTGCCGCAGTATTATGCGGACCAGCTTTTGCCGGGCGGACTCAAGCTCCGCGGGGACTGTCTCGGGTTTCACTCTGTCAAAGGCATTCATAAATCCCCCTGGCCCCCGCCAGCGGCCGGGTATCTTCAAGCAAGGTAATGGGCATGACTATGGAGTTTTAGGCAATCTACCCGTCCACTCGCAGAATTGGGCAATGGCTGCACGGGAATAGGCAAGTGCCATTTGGCCCAACCAGTCTGAGTAATTCCTTATACTAATCAAATTGTCATAAATGATAAAGCATTCATAAATTACCTTTGATCACTTCTCACAATGATCGCCTCCTTCACCCCAAAGGTCTGAATGCAAATAGAAATAGGCAATCAATCCACAGTTCCCGAATACCGCTCCAGATTCGCCCGCCCCTAGAGTTGTGCTCCAGTCAGGGAGGTGCAGGCCCGCACAACCTTTCCGCAGTCGAGGGAGTAAACGCCTTATGGTCAAGAAATTCGCAGCCACACTGTTCAGCTTCACTGCGCTGGCTTTGGCCGGCTGTGACGTCGGCGAACCGGCCGCACAGCAGCCGCCACCCCCAGCGGTGGAAGTGGCCCAGGTCAGTACCGAAGCCACAATCCTGTGGCGCAGCTTTACCGGCCGGGTAGCCGCGCCGGAGTCCGTACAGCTGAGACCGCGGGTCAGCGGCTATATCGACCAGGTGTCCTTTGCCGAAGGAGCGCTGGTGCAGCGCGGCGATGTGCTCTTTACCATCGACCCCCGCCCTTTTGAGGCCAGTCTGCGCGCTGCGGAGGCGGATCTGCAGCGGGTCCGCAGTCAATTGTCTTTCAACACCAAGCAGGCTGACCGCGCCCACCAGCTGCTGGGCAGCAAGACTATCTCGAGGGAGGAATACGATCGCCGCGTGGCATCGCGGGATGTGGAGCGCGCCGCCCTGAAAGCCGCTGAAGCAGCGGTGGAAAAGGCGCGCCTGGATTTACAGTACACCCAGGTGAAGGCACCCATCAGCGGCCGGATCGGCCGCGCAATGGTGACCCTGGGCAACCTGGCCAATGCCAACACAACCCTGTTGACCACCCTGGTTTCCGTCGACCCCATGTATGTCTATTTCGACAGTGACGAGCAGACCTTCGCGGAGAGCCGCCGTTTGCTCAGCGCCGATTCCACCCCCACAGTCCATATCGGCCTTGCCGGTGAGGCGGGCTATCCGCACCAGGGCAAACTGGACTTCGTCGACAACCGCCTCAACAGCGATACCGGCACCATCCAGTTCCGCGCCGTGCTTCCCAACCCCGACGGCACCTTCAAACCGGGCCAGTTCGCGCGGGTGGAAATGCCCGTTGAAAAAGCGGAGCAGGCTGTGCTCGTGGACAGCAAAGCCGTGCTCACCGACCAGGACCGCCGCTACGTCTATGTGGTCACCCGGGACAATCTCACCGAACGCCGCCCGGTAGAAGTGGGCCCGCGCCAGGGTGAGCGCACGCTGATCCGCAATGGCTTGCTGAGTGGCGACAGAATCGTGGTCAACGGCCTGCAGAAAATTCGCGGCTCCGGTACACCCGTCACGCCAAAACTGGTCGCACCGCAAAGCCTGGCGGAGATTGCCCAAGCTGCAGAGCACTGAGCGCAAACTATGACGTTTGTGTCACCCAAGTCCGCTCGCGACGCCCAATCTTTGCAATCCAACAATGAAATTCCAGCGGCCAGTGTGCCGCACACGGGGTAGCAGTCTATGAGTTTTTCCCGTTTCTTTATTGACCGACCCATCTTCGCCTCGGTGCTGTCGATCGTTATTTTTGTGGTGGGACTGATCAGTATCCCACTATTGCCGGTGAGCGAGTACCCGGAGGTGGTGCCCCCCAGCGTGCAGGTGACCACAAGGTATCCGGGAGCTAACCCGAAAACCATTGCCGAGACTGTCGCCACGCCCTTGGAGGAAGCCATCAACGGCGTGGAGAACATGATCTACATGAAATCCGTGGCCGGCAGTGATGGCTCCCTGATCCTGAATGTGACCTTCAAACTGGGCACTGACCCGGACCTGGCCCAGGTGCGGGTACAGAACCGCGTATCCCAGGCCCTGCCCCGCCTGCCGGAGGATGTGCGCCGCCAGGGTGTAACCACGCAAAAACAGACCCCCAACCTGATGATGGCAGTGCACCTGAAGTCGCCGGACGACAGCCTGGACGCCACCTATATCCGCAACTATGCGGTGCTGCATATCCGCGATGAGCTGTCGCGGATTCCCGGCGTAGGTTTGGCCGCCCTGTTCGGCTCCGGTGACTACGCCATGCGGCTGTGGGTAGACCCGCAAAAAGCCGCCGCCCTGGGCGTGACCGCCGCAGATATCGTCAGCGCTGTGCAGGAGCAAAATGTTCAGGTGTCCGCCGGACAGATTGGCGCACAGCCCATGCCCGAAGGGGCCGACTTTCTAATTTCCATCAATGCCAAGGGCCGCCTGAAAAGCGAAGAAGAGTTTGGCAATGTTGTCTTGAAAACCGGTGCCAACGGAGAAATCACCCGCCTGCATGATATAGCGCGCGTAGAGTTGTCTGCCTCGGAAGATGCGTTGCGCGCCCTGCTGGACAGCCGCCAGGCGGTAGCCATCCCCATCTTTCAATCCCCCGGCTCCAACTCATTGGAAGTATCCCGCGCCGTGCGCGACAAAATGGCGGAACTGGATGACCAGTTTCCCAAGGGCCTGGAGTGGGAGGTGGTCTACGACCCGACCGTATTCATCAGCACCTCTATCAAGTCGGTGATCAAAACCCTGCTGGAGGCGGTCCTGCTGGTGGTCCTGGTAGTAATCCTGTTCCTGCAGACCTGGCGCGCATCCCTGATTCCACTGCTGGCGGTGCCGGTGTCCATAGTGGGCACTTTTGCGGGGCTGCTGGCCCTGGGCTTTTCCATCAACACCCTGACGCTGTTCGCCATGGTACTGGCTATTGGTATTGTTGTGGATGACGCCATTGTGGTGGTGGAAAACGTGGAGCGAAATATCGAGGAGGGCCTGACGCCACTGGCGGCGGCGCACCAAGCCATGCGCGAGGTGAGCGGCCCCATTGTCGCCATAGGGCTGGTACTCTGCGCTGTGTTTGTGCCTATGGCATTCCTGGACGGCATCACTGGCCAGTTCTACCGCCAGTTTGCCACTACGATCGCCATCGCCACCATCATCTCCGCAATCAATTCCCTAACACTGTCCCCGGCCCTGGCCGCGACTTTGTTAAAACCCGCCGGCGCTGCACCGGATTTACCCGCGCGCATTATAGAGCGGCTGTTCGGCTGGATTTTCCGCCCGTTCAATCGCTTCTTCCACCACAGCTCGGAGCGCTACCAGGGAGTGGTGGGGAAAAGTCTCAAGCGTCGCGGCCTGGTCTTTATCGTCTATCTGGCGCTGCTGGGAGGTACCTTCACCCTGTTCCAGGAAGTACCCGGCGGTTTTATTCCCACCCAGGACAAAACTTACCTGATCGGCAGCATCCGCCTGCCGGAGGGTGCCTCTCTGGACCGCACTGAAGCTGTGGCACGCCAGGTCAGTGCACTGGCGCTGGAAACCGAGGGGGTGGCCCATGCCGCCGCTTTTGTTGGCTTTAACGTATTGCAGCGCACCAACACCCCCAATGTGGGCACGGTATTTATCCTGCTCGACGATTTCGAGGCGCGCAGCCGCAGTGCTCCGGAGATCTCCGCCGAGTTGAACCATAAGTTATCGCAGATCAAAGAGGGGCTCGCCATCACCATTATGCCGCCTCCAATCTTCGGGCTGGGGGCCGGCTCCGGCTACTCCTTATACTTGCAGGACCGCAGCGGTGCTGGTTATGGCGAGCTGCAAAAAGCCACCCAGACACTGTCGGGAGCCCTGAGTCAGGTCACCGGCCTCAGCCATCCCTTCAGCTCCTACCAGGCCAATGTGCCCCAGTTGGATGCGGAAGTGGACCGGCTCCAAGCCAAGGCCCAGGGCGTGCGCCTGGGTGATCTGTTCGGCACCTTGCAGCTGTACTTCGGCTCAACCTATATCAACGATTTCAACCTGTTCGGTCGCACATATCAGGTGGTGGCACAGGCGGACGCCCCGTTTCGCGACGAAGTGAAGGATCTGGACAACCTTTATACCCGCAACATCAATGGAGAGATGGTACCGATCAATACCATGGTGACCCTCCGCCAGAGCTACGGCCCGGACCCGGTACTCAGATACAACGGCTACCCCGCCGCGGACCTGCTGGGTCAGTCGAATCCCAAGGTGCTTTCCTCGGCCGAGGCACTGGCCACCGTAGAAAATGTCGCGGGCGAAGTTCTACCCCCGGGCATGCACATTGAGTGGACCGATTTGAGCTTCCAACAGATCAACCAGAGCGACGCCGCTTTGGTAGTCTTCCCGCTCGCAGTACTGCTGGTATTCCTGGTGTTGGCCGCTCTGTACGAGAGCTGGGTCATGCCCCTGGCGGTGATTCTGATAGTACCTATGTGTCTGCTGGCAGCACTCTTTGGTGTCTGGGTGACCGGCGGGGACAACAATGTATTTGTGCAAGTGGGCCTGGTGGTGTTGATGGGCCTGGCCTGTAAAAACGCGATTTTAATTGTTGAGTTCGCGCGGGATCTGGAGCTGGCCGGCGAGGACACCGTGAAAGCGGCACTGGATGCCTGCCGCCTCCGTCTGCGCCCCATCATTATGACTTCGGTAGCCTTTATTGCCGGCGTAATACCCCTGGTGCTGGCTCACGGTGCCGGTGCCGAGGTGCGCAATGCCATGGGCATCACAGTATTTACCGGCATGATCGGTGTGACCCTGTTCGGCCTGTTGCTCACCCCGGTATTTTATGTCGGCCTGCGCAAGCTTGCCGGTGGCAAAGTCTCCGCCCGCAAAGCACCGGAAAACTCCGAGTCTCTACCATTGGAAGCCACATCGCGACTGCAGGAATCCGCAAACACCTAACCCCATTGCCGCACCCGGCGCAGGAAGCTGCGCCGGGTGTGGCTTTTTTACATTATTTTTTTATTGTATTCCCTGGTTCCAGCGCAGAATTTTCCACAGCCTTGTGTATCCTCTTCAGCAATCATCAACCACCCACTTCTCCTCGCCTATGCCACCAAAAGCTGGCAATTGTCTTGTCCGAGAGGCTAGCGTTAATTCCGAAACTTGCTATCCAGGCAACAAAAAGAAGGAAGGGGAGAGTTTTTCTACTTTGTCGGCTTGAGCTGATCGATCCACGGTGGACTCTTGAGTTTATGGAAATAGTTTAAATAGGCATATGCGAGGGCTGCGTAGCGGCCATGCAGGTGAAAAATCGGAATCTCAGGTAATGCAAATAGTGTCAATATAAATCCGATCTTTGCTGCAAGTGGTGCTGACGAGAAACACCCCAAAACTCCGCCCGCCTGACGACATCCCCTACTGGCAGCCCTGTATAACGCCACCGAAAAAGCCCTGCATCAAGGGGTTAACTCCTGTGGGTTAACCGCTGAGTTGTTGGTAGTGATCCCCGCAGGCAGCAGAAGCACCCAATCCGAAGCAGCCTCAAAGCCTTTGGTGGATTGCCAGTAGCCAGCCAAACCAAAGGGCAATTTCTTGTATCCCAAGCCAGAAATGCTGTGGTAGGATGCTACCTAATAATAAATATTAGGTATCGTGTTCAATATATGATCATGCAGCATGAATAGCACGCTCCGGGATTTAAATCGGGCACAGCGCGATCGCATCGCCCACATAGACTTCACTCTGCTATTCAAGGGGGAAGCCAACCGTGCCGATCTGGTGGATCGCTTCAGCATCACACCTGCCCAGGCCACCAAGGATTTCACCCAGTATCGGGAACTGGCACCCGCAAATATCCGTTATGACGAAAAGCTGAGAACCCACCTGCGTGGTGACCCGTTCAAGCCCCTGTTCGATTACGATCTGGTGCGCACCCTGGCCACCATCAGTCAGGGCTATGGCGACGGCTTTACCGGCAAGCTCAAACCGCCACTGGCTTGTGAAGCACCTTACCATCTGAACCAGCCCAGCCTGGCCACTGTTGCCAGGGTGACCGAAGCCATTCACAAGGCCAATCCACTGGCCATTACCTATGTCTCCCTGTCCAGCGGCGAATCCCGGCGTGAGATGGTGCCCCACACTCTGGTGGATAACGGCCTGCGTTGGCATGTGCGGGGATTCGACCGCAAGAGCGGCGAATTCCGTGATTTTGTGCTCACCCGCATTAAAGAAGCCACGATGGTTGAAGACTCCACCGTCGAAGAGCAGGAAACTGCAAGCCAGGATCGTCAGTGGAATCGTTTTGTGGAGCTGGAATTGGTACCGCACCCGCGTATCCAGCATCGGGAAGCCATCGAGCTGGATTACGGGATGGACGGCGGTGTCATGAAGGTCGAAATCCGAGCCGCTACAGCAGGGTATCTATTGCGGCAATGGCATGTTGACTGCTCACCAACCCACTCGCTCACCGGCCCCGAATACCAATTGTGGCTCCAAAACAGCCAGGCGCTATACGGTGTGCAAAACCTGATTTTGGCTCCCGGCAGAGCAGAACAAGCGCCGGGATAAACCGAATTTCTGACCGAACAGGACTCGGATTTTAAAACAAGCATTTGAGCGGTTTTTTAAAGACCCGCTTTAATCACTAGGAAACACAATGGACCACAGCGTACACAACAAACTTGTCTCATTTATCTGGAACATCGCCGATGACTGCCTGCGCGATGTGTATGTGCGGGGCAAATACCGTGACGTTATCCTGCCGATGGTGGTATTGCGCCGACTGGATACCCTGTTGGAGCCAACTAAAAACGCCGTACTGGAAGAGGTTCGCTACCAAATAAAAGAAATGCGGGCTACCGAGCTGGACGAAGAGCCGCTCAAAGATGCCTCCGGCTACGTGTTCTACAACGTGTCCAAATGGACGCTCACCAGCCTGCATAATACGGCTACCAATAATCGCCAAATCCTGCTGGCCAACTTTGAGGAATCCCTCAAAGGCTTCAGTGCCAACGTGCAGGAAATCATCGAGCGCTTTGAACTGAAAAGCAAAATCCAGCACATGATCAATAAAGACGTGTTGCTGGATGTGGTAGAGAAATTCGTCTCCCCAAAAATCAATCTTACCCCGGTAGAAACACTTGATCCGGATGGTTACAAACTGCCCGCCCTCTCCAATTTGGGCATGGGCTATGTGTTTGAAGAGCTGATCCGTAAATTCAACGAAGAAAACAATGAAGAGGCCGGGGAGCACTTTACCCCAAGAGAAGTGATCGAGCTGATGACCCACCTGGTGTTCGATCCCATCAAAGACAATCTGCCACTCACTCTCACCGTGTATGACCCGGCCTGTGGTAGCGGGGGCATGCTCACCGAATCACAAAATTTTATTGAGGAAAAATACCCGCTGGATGCTTCTTACAAAAGTGAGCGCGATATTTACCTCTACGGCAAGGAAATCAACGACGAAACCTACGCTATCTGTAAGTCCGACATGATGATCAAGGGCAACAACCCCGAGAACATCAAAGTCGGATCAACGCTGTCCACCGATGAATTCGCCTCCCAACGTTTCGACTTTATGCTCTCCAACCCGCCTTACGGTAAAAGCTGGGCCTCGGAGCAAAAATACATCAAAGACAGTGGTGATGTGATTGACTCGCGCTTTAAAGTCAAGCTCAAAGACTATTGGGGCAATATCGAGGATTGCGATGCCACACCACGCTCCAGCGACGGCCAGCTGCTGTTCCTGATGGAAATGGTCAGCAAAATGAAAGATCCATCCGTGGGCACTGGTGCTGCCGCAGGTTTGTACACAAAGGGCAGTCGCATTGCGTCAGTCCATAACGGTTCCAGCCTGTTTACCGGCGATGCCGGTGGTGGTGAGAGCAATATCCGTCGATACATTATCGAAAACAATATGCTCGAAGCCATCGTACAGTTGCCCAATAACCTGTTCTACAACACCGGCATTACCACCTATATCTGGCTGCTCAATAACAACAAGTCTAAATCTCGTAAGGGTAAGGTGCAGTTAATTGATGCCAGCCTGCTGTACCGCAAACTGCGTAAAAACCTCGGCAACAAAAACTGCGAATTTGCGCCGGAGCATATCGAGCAGATCACCCGTACCTATCTGGATTGTGCTGCGATAGAGCGCGAGCTGGACGCAAGCAGAAACTCCACCGGTATTACCAGTCAGGTATTCCGCAATGAAGATTTTGGTTACCACAAAGTGACCATCGAGCGGCCCGACCGGCGCAAAGCCCAGTTCACCGCCGAACGTATAGCGCCCCTGCGTTTTGACAAACAGTTAAGCGAAGTGATGGAGCACCTCTTTAGCGAATACGGCGATAAAGTGTATAAAACGTCGGGTTTCGGTAAAGGGCGAAAACAGAGCTTTTTAAAATCCATTGAGAAAGATATCCTCAATTGGTGCGAAGACAACGACATCAGCCTGAATACCAAGGCAAAGGGCAAACTGTTGGATGTTCAATACTGGCAGACCTTGTACGAAGTGTTTGAAACCGCTGAGTGGCTGGCAGAGGAATTGGGTCAAGGTGAGTTTGACGATTTTAATAGTGTTAAAGAAAAAGTGGATGCCCTGCTAAGGAACGTCTGAATAACTCAACAATCGCTACGGCAGTATCAGTATTTTCTGGTGCGGGCCTGAATTTGACCAAAACAACCCTGAGATTGTTTGTTTTTTCACCTGGAATCTACTTCTCAGCAGATTCCAGGTGCACTGG
>NZ_JBFLAB010000049.1:0-30708 GCF_040742695.1 Microbulbifer discodermiae
CCTGCGTCAAGCCCTGCTCAAGGACCAGCTTTACGGCCTCTGAACGAAACTCTATTGAATAAGTCTTTCTCATAGTCATTACATACTCCCAATTGCCTATGGTAACAATCGGGACTGTCCGGAGAAATCAGGCTACCCCATACAATGTCGATCAAGGCTAAGCAATTACATGTCATTACACGCAGGGATATGGTGAACTAAGTCACAGTTGCGGACCGATTTAGATTGTATCTGGTATCGATTTCAAGTGCGTTACCTGAGGTCATGTCAAATGGATTTGTTGATACTCTAAGACAAGCCCTGCTAAGCAATGCTCCTTGTGTTTGCTGATATTTCCGATATAGCGCAGCAAGTCGTATGGAGGAAGGTTAGTCTTTTTGCTGGCGGCTTCTGCTATTGGATGATCTGCAGCTGGTAATTTCGCGGCCTCGAAAAGAGCGACAGGCATACGCATAGTGAGGTTATCGCTTTTAAAGACGAAGAATATGATGTTTTTAGCGCCAATTTCAACTAAAAATGTTGAGAAATGTTGAGGTGTAAAGCCAAAAAATCGACATATCGTGGTAGGTGGAATACAGACAGTGAGGTTGCCTGTGCTATCTACCGCTTCTGCCCTTTCCATATTTTACGAGCGAGTTTTGTTCGGCGTTAAAGCAGCTTTGATATACGTCGCAGAGTTCGATGCCGGCTTGCGCCAGCTCCAAAGTAAGGCTGGGGTTGTTGTGTATTCGGGTAATGGCAAAAAAGAGTGCGTGCAGCCGGTTGGTGTTTTCGATTCCGAGGGATGCAATGTCGAAGGCATGGGTTAGAAGTGAACTCGCCGGGTAATAAGACGTAGTTCGGGTGTGATTTGGCATGATAGCCTCCCTGGATGACAGATGATCCGCCACCAAAGAGGTACCAAGCTCAATTAGGGTGGCGGGGTAGACGGGTTGGTACTACCGCTCCAAGGAAACGGCGGGCCCGAAGGCCCCCCGAATACCCCGCCATAACTACGAGGTCTCGCGCACAAAAAAAGACGCATATTACTAGAGGCGTCTTTCCGGCGCCCTGGAGATACGGGGTACCAATCCCGGCTACGGATGTTGCCGTAACGTCATCAGTATGCATCTTATGTCCAGTTGCTTTCAATACTTTCGGTAGAATATCGTGCCAGCCATTGTATTTGCAGAGTTGAATTTGGGGTGGGTCGGCTGAAAGGCTTGAATCAGTCTCCGGTCCCATAATCTTCCAGCCACTCTTCATTGGTCTGCTCTTGAGGGGGGGTGGGTATTCCCTTATATCCGTGTATTCTTATTACCTTATCATCGCGCTTTTCCTGCCCCGTAGTTTGAATTGCCTCAGGTCCGCGCAACAGCTGGTTTTTTGGGGATATCCTGTCCGGCACTTTTGTCCGGGAGTTGTCCGGGGAGTGTCTGGCGCTTGTCCGGGGGATGTCGGGCAGATTCAACTCCATTAACTGTATCAACTCAGAATTACTGACTGACAACGGGCGGGCATCATTGAGGCGCCTACCGTCAGGTGCGGTACCCGTAAATATCAAACCAGAGAGTTTGCCCATATAGTCGTGGAAGGCGCTCAAGCGACGGGGCGTAGCCAGTCCCGTGGATAACCAGAAGCCGTAGAACTTGAAGCGTTGGGTTATTCGGAATTGGCCTCGGGGTAGCGGAGTGCCTTTCTTTCCATGTCTGGTACTCCTGCTTCGACGCGTCTCCGCGTTGAACACGGAATAGCGCTCGCTGCCGTCGATAAGGTTGCGGAATTGTAGTGATACTCCGCCGCGCCTGCCGGGGCCATAGTTCCCCACTGAATAGCTGATATACTCCAGGGCATCCAAGCCGGCTAAACGGGCTGCTTCGAGGATAAGGGGCCGCTCATGGCCTGACAGCCATCCAGTGGGCACAGGCTGGCCACTGGCGGGGGATAGGGTAAGTCGGCCAAGGTTGACCGCTAGACCATCCCCCCGCGCTAGAAGTCGCTTCAGAAGCTCTCTAACGGGCGCGTTCATTAGCTTCCCAACAAGATAACGGAGTTTATACGTTGGCGACCGCTGCTATGCAGGGAGTAGGCCCAATGGTTCCCAGTGATGCCGTCGCGGTCTTTTTGGCTGGCTTTCCGGCATATATTTCGAATGCTGTGTTTCCCAAGAGGAATCATTACGCTCAAGTTGTTGATGGCCCTTGCCAAGTTGTCGAAGTTTCGCCTGCGGCATGGGCCTTTATGTGGGGTTAGAAGCACTCTTGTCTGAAGAGATGGTGGAGGGCGTCGTGTCCCGCGGATTGAGCGTCCCGTGGTCCAGGAGTTGCTGTTATTCATGCTGTTCTTTTCACCTGTGCCGGGATCGCTTTGTTTTGAGACGGCTTCGCTTATGCCCAAGGCCATCACCCTCCGCGACTTTCGGTTTCAGTCATTAGTTTTTGCTTAAGTTCCAGCAGATAGGCGCCATCCCATACCGTGGTTTTGGGGCCTATTTTGGTACCGCGCTTGGCTTTTCCTGTTTTCGCCCAATGCCACCAAGTGGACAGGCCTATGGAATAGAACCGGGCGCAGTCGCGAGCCCGGTACATGGCGGAGGGGTTGATGGATTGGGGGTGGGATACGTTGTCTAGCATGTATCGATTCTCCTATGGGTTTGTTGAGATCGATACGTACTGTATGCGGAATAACTGTGTAAAAATACAGCCGTTAGGGTGTCACTGTGTCACTGAATTAGTGATGCTCCCCCGGAAAGCCAGGCAGAATGGAGCTAAGAGGGGGTCACTGCTTAATGGGTTTTTTCTTGGAAATTACCTTGCCCCACTCTGGGCGAATGACTTTGGCAAGTTCTTTTGCTATGCGATGGTTGAATCCTCTCTCCTCAAGCTCTGCTATGACATGGGTGTTTACTGGAAATGTGGCCTCGTCATTGGGGTTCACACTGTTGGGCCCCCAAAGCCGATTTGCCAAGTTGATGATGGTTCGCAGGCCCTCACCCCAATGAGGGGCCATGCCAGCCTCGAAACCTGGGGTCGTGTTCTGGCCTTTTCCTTCATTTGCGGTGGTCGTTGACTTGAGAGTGGATAGCTTTTCCCACGCCGTTTCGATGACTAACAGGTCACTAATTAAAGTACATAGATAATCGCGATGAACAATAATCGTTCCTTTGCTAGGGTCTTGAGTTCTTTTAGGGAAGACGTATGGCGACATCGTTTCATCGTACTTGGTAGCTTTATTTGGAAACATCACTTCCTGGATGGCGGATAATTCTACCGCCCGCTTACTGCCGTACAATCCGATCCATTCACAAGGCAATGAGCCTTCTAAGCTGCTTTTTTCTCCGGATAGAGTTAGATCGTAAAGTATCTGCTCCGCAATAATCTTGCTTGTGAATTCGTCTATAGCAAAAGCCTCAAAACCATGCTTCGGGCCAGTCTTCTCCCATATCTCGCTCTCAATGCTGATCCAAGATCCACCTATGTTACGGCAAACGAATCTAGTTGGTAGGTTCTCTGCAATAAGGGTATAAAGTGAAATTTGAGCTGTAGAGAGCGAGTGAGCTAAAAGCCTGATATCTAGGCCCTGGTCCTTTTGAGAAAGGTTGCGCAATGAAATTAGGTTGAGCGAATGCCAGTCCTTCATTTTTCCCTCCCTTCACAGCGAATTTCATATAAATAAAGAGTTTTGTCACTGAGGGTTGTGGCTTGTTGTGAGTTAACCTAAACGCTGAAATTTGAATGTTATTGTGTGCCGAACCTGGCGGTTATCACGTTGCCAGCCTTCGTCTGCTCGCGCAAGTTGTCCAGGTAGTCCGCCCATTTTTGCATCATCGCCGCGCGCTGAGGTAAATGCTTGGTGCGGTTGTATGCGCGCCCTAGCGTGTCTTTCACTTCGTGCGCCAGTTGGTGCTCTATATAGTCCACACGGAAGCCCAGAACCTCATCCAGCAAGGTGCGAGCCATTGCGCGGAAACCGTGGGCGGTCATGGTGTCATTATCGTAGCCAAGCGACCTTAGCGCGGTCCTCACACCGTTATCAGATAACGGGCGGCTCCGGCCTCTAGCGGAGGGAAATACATATGGACCGCGCCCGGTGAGGGGCTCTATGTCGCGCAGCAGGTTCAGCGACTGCTCTGCCAGCGGGATTATATGGGGATGAGCCGTCTTCATCTTCTTGCCCGGTATTTCTATCTGGCGGGTCTTCCAGTTGATTTCCTGCCATTCCAGCTTGCGTAGTTCACCGGGCCGGCAGAAAAGTAGCGGGGACAACTTGAGGGCCATTCTCACTACGGGAGTGCCTTGGTATCCATCTATGGCGGTTAGCAGGCGCCCGACTTCTACGGGGTCAGTAATTGCTGCGAGGTGTTTTTTCTTCGTGGGGGTGAGGGCACCGCTCAGGTCGGTCGTCGGGTCCCGGTCGGCTCTGCCGGTGGCTACGGCAAAGCGGAATACCTGGCTGGCCACCCGCTTAACCCGGTGGGCGGTCTCCAGGGTTCCTCGGCTTTCAATACGGCGCAGGCAGCGCAGTACTTCCGGTGGAGTGATTTCAGAAATTGGGCGCTTGCCCAGATAGGGTTTTAGGTCGCGCTCTAAGGCGAGGGCAGCACGGTCCTTGGATGAGCTGGAGAGGTGGGCCATTTTAGCGGTGTACCACTCTTCACTAACAGTAGCGAAACTATTGCGACTGGATTCCAGAGCCGACTCTTTGCGGGCCCGCTTTATATCGCGGGGGTCAATACCCTCTGCCACATAGGTGCGGGCTTCGTCGCGCAATTCCCTTGCTCGTTTGAGGGGGACGTCCGGGTAGAGGCCCAGGGCTACTTCCGGGCGCTTGCCATGGAGACGGAAGCGGAATAGCCAGCGCTTGGCTCCAGTGGGGGTAACTTCAATGGATAGGCCTTTTTCATCGGCCTCAAGGTACTTTCTGTGCCGGGGCTTGAGCGCCCGTATCTTTGTGTCTGATAGCGGCATGGGTTCAATTCCACTCTGAACTGTGTTGGGTAGAGAATCCCGCTACCCCTCATGGTTAAAGGCTTTCCGCCAGTTTTGGACGGGCTGG
This sequence comes from Microbulbifer discodermiae, assembly GCF_040742695.1. Classification (NCBI taxonomy): domain Bacteria; kingdom Pseudomonadati; phylum Pseudomonadota; class Gammaproteobacteria; order Cellvibrionales; family Microbulbiferaceae; genus Microbulbifer; species Microbulbifer discodermiae. The sequence goes on from NZ_JBFLAB010000049.1 coordinate 5,035, forward strand.
ATAGCGTCGCTTTGCTCAACCCGTCCAAGAACCCGTCCAAGAACCGCTAGATTTGGACGGGTTGGCTTAGATTAACCGGGATTGGTCAGATAAGCAAAAGCCCCGAAAACACTGGGCTTTCGGGGCTTTTAGGGTCTGTCTAAGACAGTGATTTGGTGGAGATGGCGGGAGTCGAACCCGCGTCCGTCAGCACTCTGCCAGAGGCTCTACATGCTTAGTTCCGTCTATTGATTTAACTCACACAGCCCGGCGGGCAGGACGCAATGAGCGAGTCTGTAAAGTTTTAACCGATCCACTCCAGACAGGCTTCACGGCGATCCAGTTCTGTATTACAGCCGACAGCGCGGTACTGGAACCTTGCTGGCGACCGCTAGCGGGCTTAAGCCGCTAGAGCGTAGTTGTCGTCGTTGGCAACTATAAATTGCAGCTTTGGATTTACGTGATTGGCTGCCATCACGGCATGCACCCATGGTTTCGTCACCGGCGTCGAATCCAAGTCATCCCCGATGTGAACCTTGCGGCTTGGTTTCCATTATACCTCAATTGGCGGCGGGGCGAACTGGCGGACAAGGCCCAATTTGCCCCGCGGGTCATATTTTACAGGAGGGTCTGTACAAAGGCTGCGAGGATCAGCAGCGGGCAGACGACGCGCACATACCAGGGCCAGATTTTCCAGAACGGGGTCTGCTCTATGTTCTCGTGGCCCTTGCGCAGTTCCTGCAGCAGCTGGTCCCGCCGCCATATCCAGCCGGCGAAGATGCACAGGGATACCCCCAGCAGCGGCTGCCCGTACTCGGTACTGATGCTGATGACGAGCCCGAAAAGGGCGTCGAAATTGAAGATGATGACACTGCTGATGGCAAAGATGACCAGGCCCACCAGCAGGGTGGCGCTGCGGCGGGGCAGCTTCAGGTTTTCGATGGAGAAGGCCACGGGGACCTCCAGCATGGAGATGGACGAGGTGAGGGAGGCGATGGTCATCAGGGCGAAGAAGGCTAGGGCCACAACCAGACCGATGGTACCCATCGAGTCAAACAGGGCCGGCAGTACCTGCAGGATCAGGCCCGGGCCGGCAATGAGGCTGCCGTCGTCGGCGAAGATCTGGGTGCCCGCCTCCTGGGCCACGTACATGGCCGGCAGGATCAGCAGCCCCGCGGTGAAGGCGATACCGACATCTATCAGGGTAACCAGTACCCCCAGGCGTGGCAGGCTCTCCTGCTGGCTGAGGTAGGACCCATAGATCAGCATGGTGCCCACACCCAGGGACAGGGAAAAGAAGGCCTGGCCCATGGCGGACAGCAGCAGTTCCGGTGAAACTTGGCTGAAATCCGGCATGAGGTAGACCTGCAGCCCGATAATGGCGCCCGGCTGGGTCAGTACATACATGATCAACAGCAGTAACAGGATGATCAGCGAGGGCATCAGGAGCGTGGACCAGCGCTCGATACCTTTTTCCACCCCACTGGCGATGATCAGCATGGTGAGCCCGCTGAAAATCGCGGTAAAGGTCATATTGCGTGCGGTACTGCTGCTGGTAAGCCAGTCGGCCGTGCTGCTGGCGCCGATCAGGGTAGCGAATGGCTCCGCCAGGTGGGCGACCATCCAGCCGGCCACGATGGCATAAAAACTCAGGATCAACGAAGCGATCAGGATGCCGCCAAATCCGGTGAGGTTGGCGAAAAACCGGCTGACTGGCCCGGTGGAAATCTCCCGCAGGGCCTGCACCATATTGCGGCGGGCGTGACGGCCGATGGTCAGTTCGGCCATCAGCGCCGGGTAGGCGAGGACGAACGCAAGTAGCAGGTAGATGACAACGAAGGCGGCGCCGCCGTTGCTGGCGGCCTTGGTGGGGAATCCCCAGATGTTGCCGAGGCCCACGGCGGAGCCAGCTGCGGCCATCAGAAAGCCGACGTTGGAGCTGAATTGTCCTCTGGGTGCACTCATGAGAAATCCTGTAATTATGTTCTTGTAAGCGGTTTACCTGTGGTCAGCGGTGCGTCGCGCGCATCAGGCGTTGTTTTTCGCGATTCCAGTCGCGTTCTTTTTCTGTTTCGCGCTTGTCGTGGCTGGCCTTGCCCTTGGCCAGGGCAATTTCACATTTGATCAAGTGCTTTTTCCAATAGAGTGCTGTGGCGACTACTGTGTGTCCCTTTTGTTCCACAGCGGCGATAAGCCTGGACAGCTCGCGCTTGTTCAGCAGCAGCCTTCTGGTGCGGTCCGGCTCGGTGACGAAATGGGTGGAGGCGCTGGGCAGGGGCTGTATGCGCGCGCCGAGCAGCCAGGCCTCGCCACGCTTGAAAATAACGTAGCTGTCGGTGAGCTGGGCCTTGCCCTCGCGGCAACTTTTTACTTCCCAGCCCTGCAGCTCCAGGCCCGCCTCGAACTTGTCCTCAATGAAGTAGTCGTGCCGGGCCTTCTTGTTGAGGGCGATGGTATTCGAGGGTGCGCTTTTCTTTTTGGCCATGGAAACAACGATTGCCTAGATGAAACTGTAACCGAAGAAATTGATTGCGACGGTGTTGATAAAGATCAGCAGCAGGATCAATGGGATGAAGCTGCCCAGAGAAAAGTTGACGTACTTCTGGGATAGCGAGCCCATGAAGCCAGCGTCCCCCTCCTGCAATTCCAAGTCCAGATTGCTCTTTTTCCATTTGTAAATCACAAACAGGCACACCAGTAGGCCGTTGAGCGGCAGAATGGTGTTGTAGAAAATCAGTTCAACCAGGTCGAAGAAGGATTTATCGCTGCCGGCGAGGTGGATGAAATTGGTGAACCAGTCAACCATGCCGAAGGAAACTGCGCAGGCTATGGCGAGCACCAGTTGTACTGCGGCGATCACGTAAATGGCTTTTTTGCGCTCCATACCGCGCTCGTCGCGCAGGGTCGCCACCGGGACCTCGATAATGGATACCAGGGAGGTGAGTGCCGCAACCAGCACCAGAAAGAAAAATACCGCGGCGAAGATGCTGGCACCCAGGTAGCCGATATTTTCCTGCAGGGCCAGGAAGATCTTCGGCAGGAACAGGAAGATCATGCCGGCGGAGGAGTCGCTCAGTTCAGTGGGGTCTATCTGCGGATTAAAGTGGAAGATACTGGGCAGAATCAGCAGACCCGCGGAAAAGGCTACCAGGGTGTCGGTGAGCGCAACGACTTTGGCGGAGCCGGGAATGGAATCCTTGCGCTTCATGTAGGAACCGTAGGTGATCATGATGCCCATGCCCAGAGACAGGGAGAAGAATGCCTGAGACATGGCGTTCTTGACGACTTCCGCATTCAGTTTGGAGAAGTCCGGAACCAGGTAGTATTTGACCCCCAAAATGGCGTTTTCCTGCATCAGCACGAAAGTGGCAAGGCCAATCAACATCACGAACAAAGTGGGCATCAGGGTCTTGGCGGCGCGCTCGATTCCGTCTTTTACCCCCAGGGCGAGAATACCGTTGATCGCCAGCATCAGCACAACCAGGTAAACAAATACCACCGGTGAGTTGATAAACTGACCGAAGTAGGCTTCGGTGGCGAGCATATCGAGGTTGCCGGTCAGGGTTTCGATCAGGTAGCCGAGGACCCAGACAGTTACCACCAGGTAGAAGACGGCGATCATGAAGGGGGTTATCAGGGCCAGCCAGCCGGGCAGGCTCCACAGGCGGGAGCCGCCGGAGAGCTGGCGGTAGGCACCTACCGGGTCCTTGTCAGTTTTGCGGCCAAGGGCCAGTTCCGCCATCATGACCGGCAGACAGATAAACAGGACAAACAGGGCGTAGACCAGCAGGAAGGCGCCGCCGCCGCTCTTGGTGGCGGCCACCGGGAATGCCACCAGATTGCCGATTCCTACAGCGGAACCCGCCGCGGCCAGAATAAAACCCAGTCGGGATCCAAAGTGCTCTCTTGCTGCTGCCATAGTTCTCGCGCCTGCCTGTTATTCTTTTGCCCCGGGGGCAATCTGGGGGCCGCTATGGTTGGTATTTGAGCTTGCGGCCGATTAAAAGTGCGATTGTTACAGGAATTGCCTTGCTTGAGTAGCGCCCCCTGGCAAAATTGGGGTTTGTCCCTGCGGCTGGGCCGGATTGTTACCTGATAGCGGAAGTGAACCAAAAATGGCACAAATAGAGCGCAGTGCGCTGGTGATGTACAGCGCCGAGCAGATGTTCGACCTGGTTAACGATGTGGCCAGTTATCCGCAATTTCTGCCTGGTTGCCGTGGAGCCGAAATTTTGTACAGCGATGAGCATACGCTGGAAGCGCGTCTGGATCTGGCCCGGGCGGGTATCCGCCAGAGTTTTGTGACCCGTAATCAGCTGCGGCGTCCCGAGCGGATGCTCTTGAGCCTGGTGGATGGGCCCTTCGCGGATTTTTCCGGTTTCTGGCAGTTTACGCCCCTGGCGGAGAGCGCCTGCCGGGTGACCTTTTCACTGGCATTCAGTATGAAAAACCGCCTGGTAGCAGCGGCGGCAGGCAAACTGTTCAGCGACCTCGCCAACCAGATGGTGGATGCCATGTGCGAGCGCGCAGCGCGTGTTTATGGCGAGGCGTCATGACTGAGCTGAAAACCATAGCGGTGGAAGTGGTCTACGCGCTGCCCCATGAGCAGCGTCTGGTGCGATTGCTGGTAGCGCCGGGTACCACGGCCCTGGAGGCGCTGCTGCGTTCGGGCATTCCGGAGGAGTATCCAGAGGTGGATGCAAATACGGCCCGGTTGGGCATCTTTGGCCAGGCGCTGGGTACCAGGGGGCTGGCACCGGCGGACCAGTATGTTCTGCAACCGGGGGACCGGGTGGAAGTCTATCGCCCGTTGATCGCGGACCCGAAGGAGGCGCGCCGGCGGCGGGCGGAGAAAGCCAGGGGGGGCTGAGGGCCGGTTTACTGGGGCCAGTCCGCCGGCTGCCAGTCACCGCTGGTAGCGATCAGTATGTCGCCGTTGAAGAACACGGAGAAGTTCTTCTCGGTGACCCTGCCGCGGGGATCGCGCACCCGGTTGACGTAATCCCAGCGGTCGGCGTTAAAAGTGTCCTCCAGCAGTGGGGTACCCAGCACAAAGCGCACCTGCCGGCGGGTCATGCCGGGCTTGAGCTGATCCACCATTTCCTGGGTGACTATGTTGCCCTGCTGTATGGGAATGCGGTGCACGCCCGGGAACTTGATCAGGCTGCACGCGCTGAGCAGCGCATACAGGCAGGTGATCAGGAGGATTTTCGCGATGGCTGGCATTGGTGACTCCATACTGTATCGCGGTGGCAATGGATCGCCGCCGCGGGCCCAGGGCTTTGTTTTTGTCGCTGGTAAACAGGGTAGTTCTTCGCGGGAGAAAAAAGTTCCCCCGGGACCGCCCGAGCTGCTCAATGGCCTCTTGGGGTTCCGCTGTATCCGCAGGCCGTGGATAATACCCGAAGAGGCGCACCGCTGACAGGCGGGGCGCGGCATACAATGGTCCGGCGGCACTTGGGTTGGCGAAAATCGGGCCCAACGGCGGACAAAAGGAACCCTGAGGGGGCAGGATATTCATGGCGAACGAGAATCAAGAACTGCGCAAGGCGGGGCTGAAGGTCACCCTGCCCAGGGTCAAGATACTGCAGCTGCTGGAGAGCGCCAGCGATCAGCACCTGAGCGCTGAAGACGTGTACAAGATGCTGCTGGAGGCGGGTGAGGACGTGGGCCTGGCCACCGTCTACCGGGTCCTGACCCAGTTTGAGAGTGCGGGCCTGGTGATGCGGCACAATTTCGACGGCGGCCACTCTGTGTTCGAGCTGGACCGGGGGGATCACCATGACCATATGGTGTGCACTGACACCGGCAAGGTGATCGAATTCCACAACGAGGAGATCGAGCAGCTGCAGAAACGGATTGCCGAAGAGCACGGCTATGAGCTTACCGGCCACAGCCTGGTGCTGTATGTAAAGGAAAAGAACGGTAAGAGCTGAACCGGCGCCCCCAGGGCGTCAGGCCCGGGTCAGCATTTCCCCGGCGTGAGCCAGCGACTGTTCGGTGGCCTCGCCGCCCAGCATGCGCGCCACTTCAGCGCGGCGCTCGCCATCCCCCAGTTCCCGCAGCGACACCAGAGCCGCTTTTCCGCTGCTGTGCTTTTCCACCAGGTAGTGGCGGTGTGCCCGCGCGGCCACCTGGGCCAGGTGCGTCACGCAGATGACCTGGCCGCTGCGGTCGTTGCGGGATTCGCCCAGTTGGCGCAGCAGGCGGCCGACCACATCCCCGGTGGCACCGCCGATACCCACATCCACCTCGTCAAATACCAGGGTGGGGGTGCGGGAGGTCTGGGCGGTGACGACCTGAATGGCCAGGCTTACCCGCGACAGTTCGCCACCGGAAGCGATTTTGCCCAGGGGTCGGGAGGGCTGGCCCGGGTTGGTGGCAATCAGAATTTCCACTTCTTCCAGGCCGGTGGCAGCGGGTTTTTCCAGGGGCTGCAGGGCCAGCTCCACCCGCGCGTGGGGCATGGCGAGGTCCGCCAGCTGGCGGTTGACCGCTTGCGCCAGGGATTCTGCCGCTTTGGTTCTCAGGGCGCTCAGCCTGGTGGCCGTGTCGCGGTAGTGCCGCTCCAAGTTGGCGCAGGTCTCTGCCAGCTTGTCCAGGGCATCCGGGGTTCCCATCTCATCCAGTTCCGCCTGCAGCTGCTGTTGCAGTCCCAACAGCTCATCCGGCTGCACCCGATGCTTGCGCGCCGCCTGATAGATGGCGCTCAGGCGCTCCTCGACTTCGGCGAGACGCTCCGGGTCCATCTCGAAGCGGTCGATATGGCGGGAGAGGCTGCTACTGGCTTCATCCACCTGGATGCGGGCACCGTCGAGCATCTGCGCCACTTCGGCCAGTGCCGCCGGCTGTTCCGGCATGGCCGACAACAGCTGTAGCGCGCGGTGGAGCTGTTCGGCGATATCCCCTTCACCCCCGTTCAGCAGGGCGGCCAGCTGATAGCTGCCGTTGAGGATCTGGCCGGCGTTGGCCAGCTGGCGCTGTTCACTTTCCAGTTGTGCTATCTCCTCCCCCTGCAGATCCAGTTGCTGCAGTTCCTCCAGTTGATATCGCAGCAATTGGCGCCGGGCCTCGGTTTCCTCGGCGCTGTCGGCGAGGCTGCGGTAGCGCTGGTAGTGGTCCCGCCAGCTTTTGTAGCGGCTGCGGGTCTCGGCTGTCAGCTCCTGGGCCTGGGCGAATTCGTCCAGCAGGCGGCGGTGGGTATCCCTTTTCAGCAGCGATTGATGCTCGTGCTGGCTGTGGATATCGATCAGCTGCTCGCCGAGGGCGCGCAGTTGCAGCAATGTCACCGGCTGTCCATTGATATAGGCGCGCGAGCGCCCGTCGGCGCCGATGGTGCGGCGCAGAATGACCTCGCTGCCGGTATCCAGTTCCTGTTCTTCAAGCCAGGCGGACGCCTCGGGGTGGCCGCTGATGTCGAAGGTTGCGTGGATATCCGCCCTGGGGGCGCCGGCGCGCACCAGCTCCGCACTGCCGCGGTCGCCCAGCGCCAGGCCAAGGGCGTCCAGGGTGATGGACTTGCCCGCTCCCGTCTCACCGGTCAGGGCACTTGTGCCCGGGCCGAATTCCAGCTCCAGCTGGTCCACTAGGGTGAATTGGCTGATCGACAGGTGCAGCAACATAGAAACGGCTTCCCGTGGCTCTTGTTATCGTGAGCGGGCGGGGCGCCAGAACTGGGATAATCGCGCCGATCCGGCATCTCCGCCCCGCCGCCGACTAGTGGCTGTTTATACAGTATTTGTTCTGCCCCCGCCACCTTGGCGGCGCAGTGCCAAACAGCGCCAAAATACCCCTTGAAGATTGCGGATAAGGCCCCATATTGCACAGCAACGCCCACACTGGGGCAGATTTCCATGTAACTGACAATCCACGCGACGGAGACAGCAGTGGCCAGAGAGCGCAGCGAAGAAGACCAGATCGAACAGGGGGCGGCGGATACAGAGTCGCTTGGCGCGGACACAGATACGGCGGAGGAGAGTGTGGCTGCCGACCTCGAGGAGCCTACGGAGGAGGCGCAGCACCAGGCCGAGGAGGCCCTGCACGCGGCTTCGGAAAGTCCCGAGGCACTGCAGGAGGAGATCATCGGCCTGCGCGAACAGCTGGCTATACAGAAAGACCTGGCCATAAGGGCGCAGGCGGAGGCGCAGAATGCCCGCCGCCGCGCACAGCAGGATGTGGAAAAGGCGCACAAGTTCGCGGTCGAGCGACTGCTGCAGGATCTGTTGCCGGTGGTGGACAACCTGGAGCGAGCGCTCACCAGCATCGATGTGGACGACGAGGCCAACAAGGCGGTGGTGGAGGGTATCGAACTCACCCACAAGTCCTTTTTGGACACCCTGAACAAGTTTTCGGTGGAGGTGGTGGACCCGGTGGGGGAGCCTTTCGACCCGGAGTTGCACCAGGCCATGACCCAGATACCCAATGGTGATGTAGAGCCAAACACGGTGCTGGAGGTGTTCCAAAAGGGGTATCGGCTCAACGGTCGCCTGGTGCGTCCGGCTTTGGTGGTGGTCAGCAAGGCGCCCTAGGCGAATCTGCGGTGCGGCCTTGATTTTTACCGGCCGGCACCAATATAGCTGACATCAGAGGATTTATTCGCGCACGGCAGACAGAACAGAAGCGGCGGTGTGCATCAAACGAGGATTGTACAAATGGGAAAAATTATCGGCATCGACCTGGGCACCACCAACAGCTGTGTAGCGGTATTGGATGGCGACAAGGCGCGCGTGATCGAGAATGCTGAGGGCGATCGCACAACCCCCTCCATCGTCGCCTTTACCGACGACAACGAGATACTGGTGGGTCAGTCCGCCAAGCGCCAGGCGGTCACCAACCCCCAGAATACCCTGTTCGCGGTCAAGCGTCTGATCGGCCGCAAATTCAAGGACGATGTGGTGCAGAAAGACATCACCATGGTGCCCTACAAGATTGTCGAAGCCGACAACGGCGATGCCTGGGTAGAGGCGAAAGGTGACAAGAAGGCGCCGCCCCAGGTCTCCGCCGAAGTTCTGAAGAAGATGAAAAAGACCGCCGAGGACTTTCTCGGTGAAAAGGTGGATGCCGCGGTGATCACCGTGCCGGCCTACTTTAACGACTCCCAGCGCCAGGCCACCAAGGATGCCGGCCGTATTGCCGGCCTGGACGTCAAGCGCATTATCAACGAGCCCACGGCGGCGGCGCTGGCCTACGGTCTGGACAAGAAGGGCGGCGACCGCACCATCGCGGTCTACGACCTGGGTGGCGGCACCTTCGATATCTCCATTATCGAGATCGCGGACGTGGACGGCGAGAAGCAATTCGAGGTGCTGTCCACCAACGGGGACACCTTCCTCGGGGGCGAAGACTTTGACCTGCGCCTGATCGACTATCTGGCGGAGCAGTTCAAGAAAGAGCAGGGCATCGACCTGAAAGGCGATCCCCTGGCCATGCAGCGCCTGAAAGAAGCTGCGGAAAAAGCCAAGATCGAGCTGTCCTCCAGCCAGCAGACCGAAGTGAATCTGCCGTACATCACCGCGGATGCCACAGGTCCCAAGCACCTGGTTGTAAAACTCACCCGCGCCAAGCTGGAAAGCCTGGTGGAGGACCTGGTGACCCACTCCCTGGAGCCGGTAAAAATCGCCCTGCAGGACGCCGACCTGTCCGCTTCCGGCGTGGACGAGGTGATTCTGGTGGGTGGCCAGACCCGTATGCCGCTGGTACAGCAGAAGGTCACCGAGTTTTTCGGCAAGGAGCCGCGCAAGGACGTCAACCCGGACGAAGCGGTGGCCATGGGTGCCGCTATTCAGGGTGCGGTGCTTTCCGGTGACGTGAAGGACGTGCTGCTGCTGGACGTGACCCCGCTGACCCTGGGCATCGAGACCATGGGCGGTGTGGCGACCCCGCTGATCGACAAGAACACCACCATCCCCACCAAGAAGTCCCAGGTATTCTCCACTGCGGAAGACAACCAGACGGCAGTGACCATCCATGTGGTGCAGGGCGAGCGCAAACAGGCGGCACAAAACAAATCCCTGGGCCGCTTCGACCTGGCGGACATTCCACCGTCACCGCGGGGCATGCCGCAGATTGAGGTGACCTTCGATATCGACGCCAACGGCATACTGCACGTACACGCCAAGGACAAGGCCACCGGCAAGGAGCAGTCCATTGTGATCAAGGCCTCCTCCGGCCTGTCCGAGGACGAGATCGAAAAAATGGTGGCAGATGCCGAGGCCAACGCCGAGGCGGACAAGCAGTTCGAGGAGCTGGTGCAGGCCCGCAACACCCTCGACGGCATGATCTCCGCCACCAAGAAAACCCTGGAAGAGGCCGGTGACAAGGCTACTGCCGAGGAAAAAACAGCGATCGAAGCGGCCATCACTGAAGCCGAGGAAGCGGTCAAGGGCAACGATAAGGAAGCCATCGATGCCGCCACCACCAAGTTGACCGAGGCTTCCGGCCCGCTGGCGCAAAAGATGTACGCGGAGCAGGCACAGGCGGCCCAGGGGGCGGAAGCCGCCGGCGGTGAACAGGAGCAGCAGTCTGCGGCCGGTGATGACGCCGTGGACGCCGAGTTTGAAGAAGTTAAGGACGACAAGAAAGAGGGCTGATGATCACTCGCTGAACAGCAGCGAATCCCTCCCGGGGCGCGGTGGCATTCCGTAGGAATCGGCCCCCGCGCCCCTCTAGTTTATGTGTTGCCGGTATCCCGCCGGCAGCCCCCGGCCGGACTGCTGCGGGGTGTTGTTACCCCACAGGGAGGTCGCACAAGAACAAACGGGCCGGCCCGGTGACCGGCTCTGGGCATGAGCAATATGGCGAAGCGCGATTACTACGAAGTCCTCGGTGTCAGCAAGGGAGCGGACGAGAGAGAACTGAAAAAGGCTTACCGTCGGGTGGCGATGAAGTACCACCCCGACCGCAACCCCGATGACAAGGAGTCGGAGAGCCGGTTCAAAGAGGCCAACGAGGCCTATGAGGTGCTTTCGGACCCCCAGAAGAAAGCCGCCTACGACCAGTTCGGTCACGCCGGCGTAGAGGGCCAGATGGGTGGCGGCGCCGGTGGTTTCGGCGGCTTCTCCGATATTTTTGGCGACGTCTTCGGCGATATATTTGGGGGTGGCGGCGGCCGCCGCGGCGGGCCGGCGCGGGGCTCGGACCTGCGCTATGACCTGGAGCTGGACCTGGAGGACGCTGTGCGCGGCACCAGCGTCAAGATCCGCGTGCCCACCCTGGTCAGCTGTGGCAGCTGCGATGGTTCCGGGGCCAAGGCCGGAAGCAAACCCCAACCCTGCGGCACCTGTGGCGGTGTCGGCCAGGTGCGGATGCAGCAGGGCTTCTTTTCGGTCCAGCAAACCTGCCCCAACTGCCGCGGCCGCGGCACCGTTATCAGCGATCCCTGTAGCAGTTGCCACGGTGCGGGCCGGGTGGAGGAAACCAAGACCCTGTCGGTTAAGGTACCGCCGGGGGTGGATACCGGCGATCGCATCCGCCTTGCCGGCGAAGGTGAGGCGGGACCGGACGGGGGACCGCCCGGCGATCTGTATGTGCAGGTGATGGTGCGTGAGCACGATCTGTTCCAGCGCGACGGCAAGAACCTCTACTGCGAGGTGCCGATCGGCTTTGTCGCCGCGGCTTTGGGCGGCGAATTGGAGGTGCCCACCCTGAACGGCAAGGTGAAGTTAAAGATTCCGGCGGAAAGCCAGACCGGCAAACTGTTCCGCCTGCGGGGCAAGGGCGTCACCCCGGTGCGCGGCGGGGCCCCCGGCGACCTGCTGTGTCGAGTGGTGGTGGAAACCCCGGTGAACCTTTCCGGCAAGCAGAAAGAACTGCTGCAGGAATTTTCCTCTACCCTTAGCGAACACAAGAATTCACCGCGTCAGACCGGCTGGTTTGAAGGGGTGAAGAACTTTTTTGGCGATATGAAACTCTGACCCGATCCCCGCAGGTTACTGCAATCGGCCGGGCGGCCCATAAGCCGCCCGGCAGGTTGCGAAAAGCGGGAAACGGAGCTGCTTCAGGGGTTGTACGCCATTAGGCGCCGGTTAAATTCCTTCTGAAATTCCATCTGTATTTCCTTTAACATTTCAAACTGTTTGGCATCCAGTACCGGCGCCAGTTTGGCGCGGAACTCGGCACTGACCCCCAGCATTTTTGCACTAAGCTCTTCTTTCTGGACCCGGCTCAATTTGGGCCTCGCAGTCTTGGAAAAGCCGTATTGCATCAGCAGACTTCTGCGGCGCTCAGAATCCTGATCGAAAATGGGCAGTATCACACTCTCCTGCTCGGGGGTAAGCTTGAGGCGCAGGGTGACCGCGTTGACGATGTCGTCGTGCCTTTCCCAAAAGTCATCTTCGGAGCCCTCCTGTGCCAATGCATTTGTGGCACCGAAGGCGAGCCCCAAAACGAGCAGGCCCGTCAGGAGAGAGCGGGGTATACCGGAGTACAGACGCATAACTGGCGCTCCTTTCGTTACTCTTCCACAAGCGTAGCAGCTTCTCTGTGGACGCACCGGCGCGCCTGGAAGCTGGGGAATCAAGCCGTTTTTTTGACATAAGGATCCAACTGCTTATGTGCGAATGCTATTTGCCCCGGCCGCTTGCGGGCCATAGCTCGGCGTCGGGCTGGCGAGTTAGAATGTGCGGTTCAACTCGGGCACGGAGGGCGCAATGACCATTAACGTGGGTGTGACAGGGTTTGGTGGACGTATGGGCCGCGCCCTGGCGGAAGTATTGGCACAGAGCGGGGAGGCCGTGCTATCGGCGGCAATTGTGCGGCCGGGCTCCAGTCTGGTGGGGGCGGATGCGGGCGAGGTCGCGGGGTTGGGCGCGAGCGGGCTCGCCGTCGGCGATGCCTTGGCAGAGGCGGAATTTGACGTTCTGATCGATTTCACCACACCGCAGGCAACCCTGGCCAATGCGACTTTTTGCGCCGACGCCGGCCGCCCCATCGCGATCGGCACGACGGGCTTCACCTCCGGGGAAAAGGAAGCTCTGCTGGCGCATGCGGCAAGGATACCCATGTGCCTGGCCAGCAACTTTTCCACCGGGGTCAATCTCTGCTTCAGCCTGCTGGAAACCGCCGCCCGCGTGATGGGGGATTTTGCCGATATTGAGATAGTGGAGGCCCACCACCGCCACAAACTGGACGCACCCTCGGGGACGGCGCTGAGTATGGGAGCCGTGGTGGCACAGACGCTTGGGCGCGATCTGGACAAAGTCGCTGTATATGGCCGCGAAGGCCGGGCGGATGCCCGCTCGAGTGACACTATCGGATTTGCCACAGTGCGCGGCGGCGATGTGGTGGGTGAACACACGGTGATGTTTCTGGCCGATGGCGAGCGGGTGGAAATCAGCCACCGCGCCAGCAGCCGCCTGGCATTTGCGCGCGGCGCAGTCACCGCGGCACTGTGGCTGCTGGGGGAGGACCGGCGGGGTTCGCGGGCCGCCGGACACTATGATATGCGCGATGTGCTGGGGCTGAGGGCTTGATTGTGCTCCCGAGTTGAGGTGGCAATCGTGGAAAAACTTGTTGTCGGCAGTGAGGAGTGGTGCGGCCTGGCTTCCCTGGGAATTCCCGCTATCAAGGCGCGGGTGGATTCCGGGGCTAAAACCTCCTGCCTGCACGCCTACAATATTCAGACCTTCAAACGGGACGGCGAACCCTGGGTGAGCTTTGAGGCTCACCCGCTACAGCATTTGCGCCGCCCGTCGGTGCGCTGTGAGGCAAAACTCCTGGACCGGCGCACGGTGCGCTCCTCCTCAGGCGATGCGGAGAAGCGCCCGGTAATCCGCACCTCGCTGTCCGTTGGCGGCAGCGTCTGGGATATCGAACTCACCCTGACCAACCGCGACAGCATGGGTTACCGTATGCTGCTGGGCCGGGAGGCCATGCTCGGCCGTATGATGGTGGACCCCTCGGAGAGCTTTTGCCTGGGGGAGATCAGCCCCAGTGAGCTGGAAGAGTGCTATCGCGACGAGCACCATATCGCCGGCACCGGGCTGCGTATCGGCCTGCTGGCCTCCAATCCCGACCTGTACAGCAACCAGCGCATCATGGAGGCGGGTGCCGAGCGCGGCCACCGCATGAGCTTTCTGGACGTGCGCCAGTGTTATATGAAGCTGGACCCGAACGAGCCGGAAGTGCATTACCGGGATGGCCGTATCCTCAATACCATGGACGCAGTCATACCCCGTATCCGCCCCAGCCAGACGTTTTATGGCTGTGCGCTCACACGGCACTTCGAAAGTATCGGCGTCTTCGCGCTCAACGATTCGGCGGCCATCAGTCAGTCGCGGGACAAACTCTTCTCCCTGCAGCTACTGCAACAGAATGGCCTGAATATCCCCACTTCCGGTTTCGCCAATTCTCCGGTGGATACCAACGAGCTGATTGAAATGGTGGGTGGGGCTCCGCTGGTGGTGAAGCTGCTGGAAGGTACCCAGGGCCGCGGCGTGGTACTGGCGGAGACGCGCAAGGCCGCCGAGTCGGTGATCAATGCGTTCAAGTCCCTCAAGGCCAACCTGCTGGTGCAGGAGTTTGTGCGCGAGGCGCAGGGGCGTGACCTGCGACTGTTCGTCATCGACAACAAAGTGGTCGCGGCTATCCAGCGGGAGGCGGCGCCGGGTGAGTTTCGTGCAAACATCCACCAGGGCGGCACCGCATCGGTGGTCAAGGTCACTACGGAGGAAAAGCGCCTGGCGGTCAAAGCGGCTAAGGTCCTGGGTTTGAAAGTGGCCGGCGTGGACATTATCCGCTCCAAGAAAGGGCCCCTCCTCTTGGAGGTCAACTCCTCGCCGGGGTTGGAGGGCATAGAAAGCGCTACCCGCAAAGATATCGCCAGCGCCATGATCATGGCCATTGAAAAAGCGCTGAAATGGCGCCCAATGATGGATGGGGAAGACACTCACGAGGCTCGTGATACGAATTAGACAATTTGTGCTCTATAGTAGCAACCCGATAATTAAAAAGTCCTCGATAGCTTGGTTTCTACTCCTTGAAGCAGAGTTTAACCCGCGGATTAGGATTCAGTTCCCGCGCCTGAGAGTAGTTAGGAGTACTTTTAATTAGAAAAGTGAATAGTATTTTTAGTATCTACAGATCGGTTACGTTTGGAAAGAATAAGCCATTAGCCTGACAATTTAATTAGCTGCCAGGCTAGTGGCCAAAGTGTGTTCAAGCGTTGAACACAGGCTGCCCTCATTCATGACATTTGTCACTTACTGCAAACGATAACTTTTTAGATAATATGGCGACTCTCAATTCACTTGGGTATTCAAATGAAAACCTTATTGCAGATATGGATGAAATCCAGCTTATTGACCATTGTATTGGTTAATACGTCACTAAAAGCAAAAAGTAATGAAATTGGTGATATAACTAATGCTTACTTGGCTAGGGATATAGTGGCACTCGAAGAAATAAAAGCACAATTGCCCTCCGAATTATCCTATGAGGTGGCATATGTAAATTACCGGTTAGCGCTAACTTTGATGTTGAATGAAAAAAAAGCTGATGCCGAGATATTGCTGAACAAAGCGGAAGCTATTCTCACTGAGAGGGAGGTGGAAAATAGTTCGCTAGATTACAGCCTGCTGGCTTCAGTTTACTCCCTTAAAGCGGGCATGGGCATGTTTAGCGGTCCGGTCAATGGGAAAAAATCATCTGACAGTATTCTAAAGGCTCAAAAACTTGATAGGCAGAATCCACAGATCTGGCTGGTTAAAGGGCTTAGTGCTTATCACACACCAAAGGTATTTGGTGGCAGTGATAACAAAGCAATACAGTTTTTCAATAAGGCTATTGCCTTGTATTCCAATGATATGGATAGAGCTGTGTACTGGGGCTTAGAAGAAGCGCTAGTATGGAGAGCTATATTGCATAAGAAAAACGGACATGAAGAAGAGGCGATTAAAGACCTCGAGCGGGCGCTCCATTACAGAAAAAATTTCCCATGGGCGAAAGAGCTTTTGGTGAAATTCTCAACGAAAAAGGAGCTGCCACTATGATTTTCTACCACTCTATAGGATTTTTGCACACTCTGGCCGCCTCCGTTGCTTTAATCACAGGTACCGCGATACTATTTAAGAAGAAGGGTAGCTCTCACCACAAGCTGCTTGGTTACACTTACGTAGCCTCAATGATATTTACCCTGGCATCGGCTTTTTTAATTTATGATCTTTTTGGTTCTTGGGGTATATTTCATTGGGCAGCGCTTGTGGGAACCTTTTCTCTATTGTCAGGTTTTATTCCTGTTGTGCTGAAGAAGCCAAAAAAGAAATGGCTAAATACTCACTATCAATATATGCTTTGGTCATATATTGGATTGGTTGCCGCGGCATTTTCTGAGGTGGGAACTAGGTTGCCTGCGATATGGCCTGGATTGGAGGATATATTTTCGATAGGGTATTTTTGGTTGGCCACAGTGGTAGCTTCTACTCTGGTTTGTTGCATAGGTGCCTATTGTATTTATGGTCTAAAGTTAGGCTCACCAATTAAGGATAAATAATATACAGTATGATGGCTGCTTCAATTAAGAACAAGGCGTTGGCGATAAAGAATTATATTTTTTTTCTATATCTGTCTATCTATTTTCTAAAATATGGGTTCAAACCATTTGACTTGGCCGAATTTGTTTTTGATTTTTTCATTCTGGTTTCTTTTATTTATTGTTTTTTAAAAAGTTTTTCAGATGAAAAAGAAAGCTATTTTTATCTGGCATTGATGCTGGCTATCGCTATATATACTTCAATTGATAATCCTAGCGCTGGCGTCTTATTTGTGTTTTGCAGTGTTGTTGCCGAGAGTTTTAAAAGCAGGAAGGCCGCTGTCCTAGGTTTATCGATTGTGGCTGGATCCATTTTAACTCTCACCATTGTCTTTTCATTGCCAGCATACTTTTGGCTCGTATCTGGTTTGATTTCTTTTATTGTTGTTGCCAGTAAAAAAATAGAGAAATATCAGAGCGAAAAAAATAGTGTGCAAGCTCATCAAAAAATTTGGTATGCTACTTATAGAGAACGTGAACGATTAAGTCGAGACCTGCATGATTCATTGGGCGTTTTATTGTCAAAAGGAGTTCTGCTCGCACAAGTCGCAACCTATAAGGATCACAAATTAAGTGCAGAATCCAAGGAAAAATTTGAACAGCTTGAAACGTTAATGAGGCAGTCGCTGGAAAATATCCGAAATGTAATTGCTAATTCTCATACTTGTGATTTTTTAAAGCAAATAGCTGAAATTAAAGAGACTTTGAATTTGGCTAAAATTAAAACAAAAATTACTATTGCCCCTGAAATACAATTGACTGATAGTCAAAAACAGCAGGTGCTATATATTATCAGCGAAGCATCGGCTAATGTCATTAAGCATTCTCGTGCAAAAGACTGCGAAATTCAATTTTTAAAATTGAACAATGCGGCTGTTTTAACTATAAAAAATAATGGAGGCTCTTCAATTGACTGGGATAAGTCAAACGGATTAAATAATATCAAAGCTAGGGTTGAAAGTCTGGCCGGCAAATGCACTATAATCAACGACAATGGATTTAACGTGTCAGCTACATTTCCTCTCTAGCATGTCTATCAAAATTATAATTGTTGAAGATCAAAGAACAATACTTGATGCCTTTGAACTACTATTGAATGCAGTTCGGGAATTTGAAGTGATGGCGACATTTGCCGATTCGTACGAAGCACTAAGTTGGGCTAAAGGGAATTCTGTAGATATGGTGCTCTCGGATGTGGAAATGCCGAATTTTTCAGGTTTGGAAATGGCTGAAGCGATAAGAAAATGCAAGCCAGAAACAAAAATAGTGATGTTGACTACATTTGCCAAAATTGGTTATTTAGAAAAAGCGCTTGATATTGGGGTTGATGGCTATCTAACCAAGGATATGCCATTGCGTGAATTAATTGAATCAATGATGGCTATATATCAAGGGCAAGCAATTATTGCAAAAGATTTGCGTGTTGGGGTGCAGCTTAACCCCAATCCATTAACTGTGCGTGAAAAGGATATATTGCGACTTGTTTCTTTTGGGTTGAGCAATAAAGATATTTCGGTTGAGCTCCACCTTTCAACTGGTACTGTAAGAAACTACTTATCGATGGCTATGGAAAAATTAAACGCCAATAGTCGGACAGAGGCGCTTAAGTATGCGCTAGATAATGGCTGGATATAGATAGCTATAAAAAACAATTGCCTTAATCACGTAAAGATATTTGAAAATTTGTGCCGGCTAGCTAGTCGCATAGGTTGGTATGGGATCAAATAATAACCCTAATTTCATTGCGTGGCGGGTAAACCAATCCGTTGCCCATAAATAATTCGTTTGCGGATCGACACTTCTACGTCTTTCTCGGGCGATTGTTGAGTCGATCCATCCCCGTCTGTATTTGGTTGTTCGCGACTTTGTTAAAGTATCGTTCAACACCTCTTTGAAATAGGCCGTACCGTATCTCCCGAACATCCCTTATGTGCAGCGGATGATGGCGGGCTATACCAGGTATTTCGTCAGTCAATTGTGCTTGCCGGTCCGTGCGTTTACCGGTCGGAACACGTCTGGTGGCGACTGTTTGACAGGCGGTGGCTCTCCCTCGGGTTAGCTTACGCAAGAGCGTCCCAGGTGCCGGCGTATAGACGGATGTGGGGCCGGGTTTGAGCAGCTCGACCTGATGTAAAGACCGCGCACAAACAAGTGGCTGTTAGCCGTACTCGGCTCTATGGCGCGGGAGCTTTCGAAGCCGCCATCCACTGTTGTGATGCCGAGCGCTTTGCCGCAACCGGGGGTGATTGTTGTGGTTGCTGATGAGGGCACTGAGGTAGCCGCGTGTGCAACCAGGGCCATGGGGGAAAAGGCGCTGCGGAGTGACCCTCAGCCTGCCCTCTCTTGAGCGCCGGGCCAGTTGAAGCGACTCCCCCTGACACCCTTGGCGCATTGCTCCACTGGTACCCAGTCGCGGATTCGAGTAGAATTGACGCCCGGTTTGGGCCCGCCCTGTACGTGAATTCACCCCGTGTAGCGGCCCTGGTCCCCATTGCGACCGGCGGTTAGGCGCCGGCCACTGAAAGTGAGAGCCGCGCGTGAAAGATTCAGACAAAGCGAGATGAAGCTGCACAGTTTCATCTCGCTTTTTTATAGGGCGCGCAAACACCTGCCCCAATAGGGCAGAGCCGAGTCCCGCCGCAGTGGTTTGGCCGGCGTCAGCGCTTGCCAGCCCCGCCCGGAAGCCGTTTACGAGATTGGAGAGCGATTTGACTAACAGCATCCCCAAGCCAGAGCCCCTGATGCCCCGCAGAACCCCGGCCCTATTGGTGCTCGCCGACGGCAGCGTGTTCGAGGGGCGCGCAATTGGGGCCCAGGGCAGCTCCGTTGGCGAAGTGGTGTTCAATACCTCCATGACCGGCTACCAGGAGATCCTCACCGATCCCTCCTACGCCCGCCAGATAGTAACTCTGACCTATCCCCATATCGGCAATACGGGTACCAACCGCGAAGACGAGGAGTGTGCCGACATCTGGGCCGCCGGCCTGGTGATCCGCGACCTGCCACTGCTCGCCAGCAGCTTCCGCAGTGAGCAGTCCCTGGAGGACTATCTGCGCGGGCGCAATGTCGTGGGCATCGCCGATATCGACACCCGCCGCCTGACCCGCCTGCTGCGCGACAAGGGTGCGCAGAGTGGCTGCATCCTGGCCGGGGAGGACATAGACCGCGAAGAAGCCCTGGCCAAAGCCAGGGAGTTTGCCGGCCTGAAAGGTATGGACCTGGCCAAGGTGGTCAGCACCAGGGAATCCTACCCTTTTAACGAAGGCACCTGGGAGTTGGGTGAAGGCCACAGGGCCGCGCCGGAACAGCCCTTCAAAGTGGTGGCTTACGACTTCGGCGTAAAGCGAAACATCATGCGCATGCTGGTGGATCGCGGCTGTCATATCACAGTGGTACCGGCGCAAACCCCGGCCTCCGATGTGCTGGCGATGAATCCCGACGGCATCTTCCTGTCCAATGGCCCCGGCGATCCAGAGCCCTGTGACTATGCCATTGCCGCCATCCGCGCCTTTCTGGACGCGGCTATTCCCACTTACGGCATCTGCCTGGGACACCAGTTGCTGGGCCTGGCGGTGGGAGGCAAGACCGCCAAGATGAAGTTCGGCCATCACGGGGGTAACCACCCGGTGCAGGATCTCAACAGCGGCAAGGTGATGATCACCGCGCAGAATCACGGCTTCGAGGTGGACGCGGGCAGTTTCCCGGACAATGTGGAGGTAACCCACAAGTCCCTGTTCGACGGTACCCTGCAGGGCATCCGCCTGCGAGACAAGCCGGCTTTCAGTTTCCAGGGACACCCGGAAGCCAGCCCGGGTCCGCACGACGTGGCTCCCCTGTTCGATCAGTTTATCGATCTGATGAGCGCGCGCGCCTAGAGTTTTGCCAGCAAGACACGAATGACATTGAGCACCGCCGGCCCGACCGGTAGCAGAACGGAAGAAAGATGCCAAAACGCACAGATATCCACACGATTCTGATTATCGGCGCCGGCCCCATCGTAATCGGCCAGGCCTGTGAATTTGACTACTCCGGCGCCCAGGCCTGCAAGGCACTGCGCGAGGAGGGTTACCGGGTCATACTGGTGAACTCCAACCCGGCCACCATCATGACCGATCCGGCCATGGCCGATGCCACCTACATAGAGCCGGTGGAATGGCGCACCCTGGCCAAGATTATCGAGCAGGAGCGGCCCGACGCCATACTGCCCACCATGGGGGGGCAGACGGCACTGAACTGTGCCCTGGACCTGGACAAGCACGGCGTCCTGGAGAAATTCAATGTCGAACTGATCGGTGCGGATAAAAACGCCATTGAGAAGGCGGAAGACCGCGACCTGTTCGACAAGGCCATGCAGGCCATCGGCCTGGAGACCCCGCGGGCCAGGATAGTGCACTCCATGGAAGAGGCGAAGCTGGTGCCGGAAGAGTTCGGTTTCCCGGTGATTATCCGCCCCTCCTTCACCATGGGTGGCTCCGGCGGTGGTGTGGCCTACAACTGGCCGGAGTTCGAGGAAATCTGTAAGCGCGGCCTGGACCTTTCCCCCACCAACGAACTGCTGATCGACGAATCCCTGCTCGGCTGGAAAGAGTACGAGATGGAGGTGGTGCGTGATAACAACGACAACTGCATCATCGTTTGTTCCATCGAGAACTTCGATCCCATGGGGGTGCACACCGGTGACTCCATCACAGTGGCGCCGGCGCAGACCCTCACCGACAAGGAATACCAGCTGATGCGCAACGCCTCCATCGCGGTATTGCGCGAGATAGGCGTGGAGACCGGCGGCTCCAATGTACAGTTCGGTGTCTGCCCCAGGACCGGCCGCATGGTGGTGATCGAGATGAATCCCCGCGTGTCCCGCTCCTCGGCGCTGGCTTCCAAGGCCACCGGTTTCCCCATCGCCAAGGTGGCGGCCAAGCTGGCGGTGGGCTACACCCTGGATGAACTGCAAAACGATATTACCGGCGGAGCCACACCGGCCTCTTTTGAACCCTCCATCGACTATGTGGTGACCAAGATTCCGCGCTTCACCTTCGAGAAATTCGGTGAAGCCGATGCGCGCCTGACCACCCAGATGAAGTCCGTGGGCGAGGTGATGGCTATAGGCCGCACTTTCCAGGAGTCTTTGCAGAAGGCTCTGCGCGGTCTGGAAGTGGGCAGCTTCGGCCTGGAGAGCAGGGTTGACCCCAGCGAGGACGGCGCCGAGAACCGCCTGCGCAAGGAACTGTCCGTGCCCGGCGCCGAGCGCATCTGGTATCTGGGCGACGCCTTCCGCATGGGGATGAGCGTGGAACAGGTCTATGAATTGTCCGCCATTGACCCCTGGTTTTTGGTGCAGATTGAGGAGCTGATCAGGATAGAGGAGCCCCTCAAGTCCCTGCCCACCTCGGCATTGACCACCGAGCATATGCGCTTCCTCAAGCGCAAAGGCTTCTCCGACCGGCGCCTGGCGGATCTGCTGGGAGTGAGCCAGAAGACAGTGCGGGAATTTCGCCACAAGCTGGGTGTATTCCCCTCCTACAAGCGCGTGGACACCTGTGCCGCTGAATTCAGCACCTCCACCGCCTATATGTATTCGACCTACGACGAGGAGTGCGAAGCGGCACCCTCCGACAGGAAGAAAATCATGGTGCTGGGCGGTGGCCCCAACCGTATTGGCCAGGGTATCGAGTTCGACTACTGCTGTGTGCACGCCGCCCTGGCCATGCGTGAGGACGGTTACGAGACCATCATGGTCAACTGTAACCCCGAAACAGTTTCCACCGACTATGACACCTCCGACCGCCTCTACTTCGAGCCGGTCACCCTGGAAGATGTGCTGGAAATCGTCGGCAAGGAAAAGCCGCGGGGCGTGATCGTTCAGTTCGGCGGCCAGACCCCGCTGAATCTGGCGCGCTACCTGGCCGCCGAGGGTGTGCCCATCATCGGCACCACCCCGGAGCAGATCGACCGCGCCGAGGATCGCGAGCGCTTCCAGCAGATGATCAAGCGGCTGGGCCTCAAGCAGCCGAAAAACGCCATAGTGCGCTCAGTGTCGGAAGCGGTTCTGGCCGCCAACGATGTGGGCTATCCGCTGGTGGTGCGCCCCTCCTATGTGCTGGGCGGTCGCGCCATGGAGATCGTCTACAAGGAAGACGAGCTGCTCAACTATATGAAAGAGGCGGTACAGGTGTCCGATGATGCACCGGTGCTGCTGGATCACTTCCTCAACGCCGCCATCGAAGTGGATATCGACGCCGTATCCGATGGTAAGGACGTGGTAATAGGCGCCATTATGCAGCACATTGAGCAGTGTGGCGTGCACTCAGGTGATTCCGCCTGCTCCCTGCCGCCCTACAGCCTGCCAACGGATGTGCAGGACCGGATGCGCGAGGAAGTGAGAGCCATGGCCCGGGAACTGGGCGTGGTGGGCCTGATGAACACCCAACTGGCCTACCAGGACGGTGAGATCTATGTGATCGAGGTGAATCCACGAGCCTCCCGCACAGTGCCGTTTGTGTCCAAGTGTATCGGCACTTCGCTGGCCAAAGTGGCCGCTCGCTGTCAGGCCGGTACCAGCCTGCGCGAGCAGGGCTTTACCGAGGAAATAGTACCGGACTACTTCTCCGTCAAAGAGTCGGTATTCCCCTTCAACAAGTTC
This sequence comes from Microbulbifer discodermiae, assembly GCF_040742695.1. Lineage (NCBI taxonomy): Bacteria > Pseudomonadati > Pseudomonadota > Gammaproteobacteria > Cellvibrionales > Microbulbiferaceae > Microbulbifer > Microbulbifer discodermiae. Next base: position 28,179 of record NZ_JBFLAB010000049.1, read on the forward strand.
CCCAAAGTGGACCCGATTCTCGGTCCCGAAATGAAATCCACCGGAGAGGTGATGGGAGTTGGCGCCACTTTTGCCGAGGCGTTCGACAAGGGCCTGCTGGCTGCCGGTGACCGGCTGCCGGAGTCCGGCAAGGTGTTTATCTCCGTGCGGGACTTCGACAAGCAGGAAGCCATCGCCGTGGCGCGGGACCTGGAGGGACTCGGATTTGAGCTGGTGGCGACCCGGGGCACCGCCCGGGTCTTGCAAGATGCCGGTATTCCCGTTACAACCGTCAATAAGATGAGCGAGGGCCGTCCGCACATCGTCGATATGATCAAAAACGACGATATTGCACTGGTGGTGAATACCACTGAGGGACGCCAGGCCATCCGCGATTCCGCCGATATCCGCCGCAGCGCTGAAAATCATCAGGTGTGTTACACCACCACGCTGGCGGCGGCCAAGGCCATGGCTCTGGCTATGCAGCTCGGTGAGCCTCTCAAGGTGCGCCGGCTGCAGGACCTGCATCAGCGCGTGACCGAACTGTCGGAATAAAGCTACGTAAACAGCAATTGCCAGTGGAGCCCGCCGGAACCCGATTTACCCTCGGAGTTTTCGCCGGGCCGCGGCTTGTTTTGACCAAAAGTGGAGGTTCCAACTTGAACCGGGTACCAATGACCGTAGAGGGTGCCGAAGCGCTGCGCGCTGAACTGGAAAACCTGAAAAAAGTACAGCGCCCCGCAGTGGTGCAAGCCATTGCCGAGGCACGCGAACACGGTGACCTTAAAGAAAACGCCGAATACCATGCCGCGCGCGAGAAGCAGGGTTTTCTCGAAGGCCGTATTCAGGAAATCGAAGGCAAGCTGTCCCACGCGCAAGTGATCGACGTCAAGGCCATAGAGCCGGGTGACAAGGTCATTTTTGGCACTACCGTCACAATTATCCACTTGGATAATGACGAAGAAGTGACTTATAAGATTGTCGGTGATGACGAAGCCGATGTGAAAGATCGCAAAATTTCCGTCAATTCCCCTATCGCCAGAGCACTGATCGGCAAGGAGGTCGGGGATATTGTGGTGGTACACACCCCATCCGGTGCGGTGGAATATGAAATTGACGCCGTGGAACATCTGTAATCAGGCGTTGTTGTAAAAGCGGGGCTCCACTTGGTTCAATAGCTGTCACTCAGAGCCCGGCAGCCAAGTGGATACCGCGTCGAGGTCAACAACTGGCCGGAACCTCTTTTCCCGGGGGATATTGCACTAACGCTTTCTACTGATCCCCCTTCCTGTTTGATCTCGACAAAACGAATACTCCCGTATCCTTTCTGTGGCCGTCTAGAGCACTTTTCGCCAGCTGCCCTGGAGAGATGTTGGTTCCTTTATCGTTCTTACCATCTGTGAAAGGAATTGAGTTGGCCTGAAAGAATAGTTTGCTGACAGCAGGTCACCTACTTCCTTCGACTGTATTGGGGGACTAGCTGGCTGCCGGTATAAAGAAGGGTGTGTAGGCAGCTTTAATAGGTGGTTTCAATTTGAGTAAGAGTGGGATTTATAGGTAAGCGTTACTGCTCCTGAAAACAGGTATCGAGGTCGCAGGGGTCATTAATTGATTAAAAAGAAAACTTTTGCTGCACCAAGGAGGGATTAATATAAGTTATCGAATTATTCGTATTAACGAAACCCGACCGGAGTGGATGTCCGACCTTTTAGATTGCTTTGGCAGAGAATTCGATGATCATAAAACCTACTGCGATAGTCGACCGGGTAGAGAGTATCTTGGTTCCCTGCTCTCGAGCAGTTCGTTTATCGCCTTGGGAGCAATCGATGGTGATAAATTGGTCGGTGGGTTGGTTGCCTATGAATTAAGAAAGTTTGAACAACAGCGTAGTGAGATTTATATTTATGACCTGACGGTGTCTAGTGAGCACAGAAGAAAAGGTATCGCCACCGCTCTAATTGAGGCGCTCAAGCCTATCGCCAAAAAGTTGGGCGCGTGGATTATTTTTGTACAGGCAGATTGTGTGGATAACCCCGCTGTTAATTTGTATTCAAAATTGGGAGAAAAGGAGGAGGTCCTCCATTTTGATATTCCGGTTATTCGGGGTCAGCCTGGGATATAAAAAGTCAGCAAGCTCTCTCACGCGTATCAAACTGGATACTGCCCGTTTGATTTGCATATACACGGGCGAAATTTTCACATCAGACTAAACCGGTTATATGTGGGCTAGCAATGCTGGCTTCACCTAAATGGGCAAACTGTTAAAATTTCTGTATCAGCCAGTTAGCCTCGCAGGCTGATGTCCTTCTCAAGGCGACTTGGAAGTTCGGTCGCCGGAGCTGAAGCAGCATCGAATTTCAATTGTAAAGGGAATATATCCAGCTCTGAGAGGCCTTGAATATGCCGGCCTAGTGGGCCATGCGGTTAATTAGGTGGCACATTTTTGGCTCGCCGCACTGAAGCCAGTATCGTGTCGGCGCTCTTTGTCCATTTAAATGGTTTGGCAAGATCGCGGTTATGAACACGAATAAATCGCTGCAGCTCGGCCTTC